>JABJFE010000163.1 GCA_018662905.1 Flavobacteriaceae bacterium | reverse complement strand
TATTCAAAATGACGGTTTTTTAAATAAAGATTTACAACCAATTAATAGTATTCCAACAAATCAAAGACCTATTAATCAAAATTGGTCATGGGATAAAATTCTTAGATCTCCATATATTAAACAGGCAGATGTATTACAAGGATTCTATTTTTTCGAAGATCATTTTTCTAAATCAGAATTAGAAAATAATTTTAATTATTATGAACAATTTACAGTTCACGAATCATCACTTTCAGCATGTATACATAGTGTTTTAGCCTCAAGAATTAATAATACTGAAAAGGCATACGATTATTACATTAGAGCTAGTAGGCTGGATTTAGATGACTATAATAAAGAAATTAAACAAGGCTTACATATAACCTCAATGGGCGGTTCATGGATGAGTATTATCGAAGGATTTGCTGGTGTTAAAATATTTGAAAACAAACTTTATTTGAACACAAATATTCCAGAAAAATGGGACAATTATAGTTTTAAACTTAAT
The DNA here is from genome assembly GCA_018662905.1 of Flavobacteriaceae bacterium. Lineage (GTDB taxonomy): Bacteria > Bacteroidota > Bacteroidia > Flavobacteriales > Flavobacteriaceae > MAG-121220-bin8. The sequence goes on along the minus strand of JABJFE010000163.1, from coordinate 2,582 downwards.
ATTAAAAACAGAAAAATTAATGTGTTAATTAACAAAAATGAAACTAAAATAAATTTATTAAGTGGAGAAAAAATTGATATTATGTTAAATAACCAAGAAATAACAATTTATCCTAAAACAATTAAAATTAATTAAAAATGAAAAAATTATTACTTTTTATAACTCTTTTAAGTGTTTCATGCCAAAACAATAATAAATCTTTTCCTATTGATAATATTGAAAACGGAGTGATTTATGAAGTAAATATTAGGCAATATTCTAAGACTGGTAATTTTGATGATTTTACTAAAGACATTCACAAACTAAAAGATTTAGGAGTAAAAATAATATGGCTTATGCCTATTCACCCTATATCAAAAATTAAAAGAAAAGGAACACTTGGAAGTTATTATTCTATTTCAGATTACAAAGAAGTAAATCCAGAATTCGGAAGTAAAAAAGATCTTGACGAATTAATTGCAGAAGCGCATAAAAACGATATGTTAGTAATTCTTGATTGGGTAGCAAATCATACAGGCTGGGATCATGATTGGATAAATACAAACCCAGAATATTATACAAAAGACAGTAATGGAGAGATTACAGACCCAATTAATCCCGACACTGGTCAATCATGGGGTTGGACAGATGTAGCTGATCTTAATTTTGATAATATGGAGATGCAGAATGAAATGATTGAAGCAATGGAATACTGGGTAAAAGAACACGATATTGATGGATATAGACTAGATGCTGCACACAGTTGCCCTCCTTCCTTCTGGAAAAAATCTATAGATAGGCTTAAAAACATAAAAAATGTTTTAATGTTGGCAGAATCAGATGGATATCATCCTGGTGGATTTGAGCTTATTGAAATGTTTGATATGAGTTACAATTGGTCTGGACATCACGTATTAAATAGTATATATAAAAAAGAAAACAACTCTGATGATTTAATAGAAAATATTAATAGAAATATAAATGACTACAGCTCAGATCATATTTTAATGAACTTTACATCCAATCATGATGAGAATACTTGGGCTGGAACAGTTTTCGACAGATATGGAAAAGGAGCTAAAACATTTGGAGCACTCACCTACTTTCTCCCTGGAATGCCTCTGATTTACAATGGACAGGAATATGGTTTAGAAAAAAGATTAGAATTTTTCGAAAAAGATTTTATACCAAAAAACAAATCTGATTTTTATGACTTTTATTCAAATTTGAACTTAATAAAGAAAAAAAATAATTTATTAAATATTGACTCAAAAGTTAAATTTGAAGTAATTGAAATAGGAAATAAAAGTATAGTATGCTTTAAAAGATCTAAAGCAAATGAATCAATATACTTCATTGCAAATCTTTCAGATGAAATATTAGAATTTAAAACTGGAATCAAAGGAAATTTTCTAAGTATAATTGAAAAAAGCAACTATACATTAGAAAGCAATACCCTTAAAGGATGGGAGTTTCATATTTTAAAATAAAGTTATTTTTGGTTTAATAATTTATTTAAAACAATAATATCATCTTTAGATGTTAGGTCAGGAACGTGTTCTTCAAATGGTATTCCATAAACAGAACTTGGTTGATCTTTAGCTAAGTTCAAAACAGCAGTTGGCAATTCTTTTTCGTTTCTTAATACATCAAAAGGACAATTTTTTAAATAATCATAAAAAACTGAGCCATTAAATTTAAAAAGATTCATGCTTACTCTGATTTTTCCGCCATTATCTTTGAATAAATCAAAGTCTTTCGTTGTTGGTTTTTCTAAAATATTAACTAAATATCCGTTTTTATTAAGCTTTAAAATTGAAAATGAACTTACTTTTGCTGAACTAAAATTTAAAAAACTTTTATCATAAGAAATAAAGGCATTAGAGAAGGAGGTAGACCTAATACTTCTAAGTGCTTTTGCTGAGTACAAATTATCACTATTACAAACACAGAAATTTGAGGATTTTAGTATTGGAAATTGAGTAATAGCCTGAAACAATGCATCGGCAGTTCCGGAGGGTTTTAGCTTGTTTTTTTCAAGATATTGAACTGCAAATTCAATATCTAAACCATCATATTTATTTTCATCAAAATAGCTTTTAAAGCTATCAGAATTTTGTCCAATTACTAAATAAATGACTTTAAACCCTGCTATCTTAGCATTAATTAATAAATAATGAATTAAAGGCCTACCGTTTTTATCTATTCCAATTAATCCTTTATCTCTACTATTGGCTTGTTCAATTGAACGTTTGCTTAAATTTTTGCTTGAAACTGATTTTTTCATTCTGGATGAAAGACCAGCTGCCAAAATGATTAAAGAATCATTAATCATAATTTAAGTTATTATATTAAGTGGAGCTGTTTTTTTCCAATTTCCTCTTGTAAAATCCGGAAATTCTTGTGGCATTCCGTCCTCATTAATTGACTTTCCACTCAAAGGGGTTACAGCGCTCCAAAAGCATCCTTCATATACATTTTGATCAAGCGGTAAACCTTTTTGCAAACATTCTACAATTCGATACATCATTATACCATCCATACCGCCATGCCCTGATTTTTTTGTTTTAGAATTTAATCTTTTATATAAAGGATGATCATAT
>JABJFE010000134.1 GCA_018662905.1 Flavobacteriaceae bacterium | reverse complement strand
CCTCAAATGGTTATTATTGAGTCTGATTTTTTGAAAACTTTAAAAACAAATCAAATTTCAAGCGGATATGCTGAAATTTTTAAACACTCTTTAATTTACGATTTAAAAACTTTTAATCAATTAATCAAAAGTGATAAAATCAATTATGATTTAAACATTATGTACGATTCCATTAATATTAAAAACAGTATTGTATTAATTGACAAAAAAGAAAAGAAAGAAAGAAAATCCTTAAATTATGGACACACTCTAGGTCATGCTATTGAATCTTATTTTTTAAATACTGAAAAAAAACTCTTACATGGTGAAGCTATCGCTATAGGTATAATTCTTGCTAGTTTTATTTCGAATAAATTGTTCAAATTTTCAATTAGTCATGTAAATTCAATCAAAAAACATGTTGATTCAATTTACAAGAAAATCGAAATAAACGAAAATCAAATTGAAAGTATAATTGATCTTTTAATACATGATAAAAAAAATAGTCATGGAAAAATAAATTTTGTTTTATTAGAGGATGTTGCAAAACCTATCTATGACGTTCAAGTAAATAAAAGCTTAATTAAAGAATCTTTCAAATATTATTTAAGCTGAGTTTCTACTTGCATTAATATTTCCAAATAATGATCTTGTAACCATCTTTTCAAACAGGGCTAAATCTTTTTTTGAATGTTTCCCGTTTTCAATATCTTTAATCTTTTTCAAAGCATATTGTTGAATTGTAATAAGAGGTAAAACAATTTTTTCTCTTGTTTGAATTGAAGCTTTATTAGCAGGTTCGTTTTGCATTAAACTATCAAAACCAGATAATCTTAAAATTAATTTTTTTGTCAACTTATATTCATTATAAATTAATAACCAAAACTCTCCATATTGCGGATCATTTTTCATGTATGCAGTTAACTTAAAGAATGATTTTGTTAAACTCATCATACTATTGGAAATTAAAGTTCTAAAAAAAGGTGAACTTTTGTAAAGGTTTTTTACTTTTGAAAATTCTTTCCTGTCACTGTAATATTTTAATGCAGTACCAACTCCATAAAAACCAGGAACATTTTGCTTTAATTGACTCCAACTACCAACAAATGGTATAGCTCTCAAAGAAGAAAAATCAAATTTAGAATCTGCATTACCTCGTTTCGAAGGTCTACTGCCTATATTTGTTTTTGCATAATACTTTATTGTACTAACATGTTCTAAATAAGGAACGAACATAGGATGATCTTTAAAGTCCGAATAAGCTTTATAGCTTATATTAGCCAGCTTATCTAATATTAACTTATCATCTTTAGTATTAGTTTGATTTACATCTTTTAAAACTCTATTTTGGATTCCAGAGCTTAATAATTGTTCTAAATTATATTGACAAGATTGAACAGTACCAAAATTTGAACTAATAGTTTGACCTTGAACTGTAAGTTGAATTTCATCAGATTCAACAAAATCGCCCATAGAAGAATAAAATTGATGGGTGTTACCACCCCCTCTTGCCGGTGGACCTCCTCTACCATCAAAGAAAATTACTTTTATTCCGTATTTCCTTGAAATAGATGTAAGAGCTTCTTTTGCTTTCAAAATACTCCAGTTAGCCATTAAGTAGCCACCATCTTTAGTTCCATCAGAAAATCCTAACATTATAGTTTGTTGATTATTTCTTTGAGCAAGATGATTTTTATAAACCGGATTACTGTAAACAGACTCCATCACTTTAGATGCAACTTTTAAATCTGAAACTGTTTCAAATAAAGGAACAATATCTACAGTTGGATTATCCCAATCACTAAGTCTAAACATTGTAAAAACCTCTAATATATTTAACGCAGATTGATTATTACTAATTATATATCTGTTACAAGCTTTTTCACCATTATTTGATTGAATTTCTTTCATCGCTCTGATCGAACTAAGTGTAGAAACTGAAAGTTCATCATCAAAAAGATCAGGCGATATATTACCTTTAATTTTGGACAGGATTTTAATCTTTTTTTCTTCGCTCAATTCCAAATAATTTTCAGGGAAAAGTTTATTTAAATTTTTCTGAGCAGTTCTAAAAACAGAATTAAAAACACTGTTATGGATCCTTGAATCTTGTCTAATATCAAGACTAGCAAAATGATAACCAAATATTTTTACCTTATCTATAATCTCATCTAATTCCTCTAAAAACAGTGAATTGTGTTGGGAAATTAAAATATTTTTTATTTCTGCTAACCCATTTTTTAACTCAGTTAAACTAATTTTTGGACTTTTACTTTCATTGAAAATACTCTTATAGAGTCTATTTTCTATATCAATAACTTTGGACTCAATATTTTTAAAAGTTAATCTTCTTCTGAGATTTCTTATATCTCTGTAATAATTCTTTATTATGTCACTTCTTAACTTATTTGCAGTTTTTAGAGTGATTTTAGTAGTAACAAATGGGTTTCCATCTCTGTCACCACCAGGCCAAAAACCTAAATTAATTATATCGTTGTCAAAATCTTTTCCATCAAAAATATTTGTTTTTATATACTTATAAATATTACTTATTGAGTTATAAAATACATTTTCTAAATACCAAGTTAAACTTACAGCTTCATCATAAGGAGTAGGTTTTTTATTTTTAAAAAAAGGAGTTTTACCTAGTTGAGACAATAAAACTTTAATATCAGCTAAATTATTTTTTTTAACAGCATCTGTTAAATCAGTTATTATACCAAGAACTGAACCTGGATAAAACTGAGT
>JABJFE010000082.1 GCA_018662905.1 Flavobacteriaceae bacterium | reverse complement strand
CATCTAAAATTTTCATGTTTTTGTTCATTTCAATACAAATGGATGGACACCTTGTAAAGAAAAATTCTGCAACAAATACTTTCCCTTTAAAGTCTTGATTACTTATAAATAAACTGTCTTGATTTAAGAACAAAAAATCAGCAACTTTTCTTTTTTCTCCATTTAGTTTTATAAAACTGAGCTCGTCTGAAATAGACAGACGTTTTGAATCATTTATAGACTCATTTTCAATTCGATCCATTATTCTTGGGAAAAATATAATCCCAAAAATCAATACAATAAAAGAAATGCCTATGTAAGAATATTTTTTCAATCTAAATTCTCTTTATACCTGTTGTTCTTTTTTAATGCCATTCTGTATTCAGCTAAAATAACTTTTACATCATCCAACATGTTGTTATTTATGTCTGCAACAGATCTTGAATCATATCCATACTTAACACCATCATCGTCATCTCTTCCTCGCAAATTAGAATCTCTATCAATAATAAAAACGTAAGGTGTTCCTAAGTTTGAATCCAAAGAAAGATTTGTTTTCAAACTGTTAAAAATTTCCAACAGCTGATCATCTTCAATTGAAATGAATTTCCAATTTATAAGATCTGTATCGGTTCCTGTCTTTAAATCAGTCCTTAGGTTTTGAGTTAATTCACTCGTTCCTTTAGGTTGAATCATTATAAATTGAAAATCTTTGAACTGATAAAACCTTTTGTATATTTTTTGATTTAGATTTAATGCATCTCCGTGCTTATCTTGAACATTGTTACCAAAAAAACCTAATACAGTGATTTTATTTTTGAATGTATCCTCTGAGTATTCTGAAACATCAACAACATCATTTGTCAATACAGGTAGTTGAGCAAAATGATTAATACCAGACGCAAAAAAAAGGTAAACTACTAATGGTAAAACGAAAAGAATAGTGAGAACTACGTACTTTCTCATTCTAAATGATTTTGGTGGTTAAAAATTCCAACTCACAAATCCTTCATACATAACGTCAAAAATATAATTTCCTTCAACAAGTAATATAAAAGCCAAGTAAGCTATTAAAAATGATAGTGTCACTACAACAGAAAATTGAAGTCCTCTTACTTCGTCTCTCATGTGCATAAAGTCCCACATAATATAATATGCTTTAACTATTGTAAGGATAATAAAAATCCAGTTTATAAGCTTCATGCTTAAAAAAGAATTAACTATTAAAACTTCAGGTTTTATAATACCAAGTGCTACTTCAATTATAGTAACTACAGATAAAAAAAACAATACTGCCCAAATCTTACTTTGGTTAGACTTGAATTTAACAAGTCCTCTAAAAATTTCTAATTTATGTGTGCTATTTCCCATTTTAATATATTAAACTAAATAAAAGAAAGTGAATACAAATACCCATACTAAATCGACAAAATGCCAATACAATCCGACTTTTTCAACCATTTCATAATGACCTCTTCGTTCATATGTTCCAACAAGAACATTAAAGAAAATTATTATGTTAATAATCACGCCAGATAAAACGTGAAATCCGTGAAACCCTGTTATGAAAAAGAAGAAATCAGCAAACAAACGATTCCCGTATTCATTATTGATTAGATTCGCTCCTTCAACAACACTTACGGCTTGAGTTATTTTATTTAATGATTCTTCTCTAGATAAAATAATTTTTTGACCGTTTTCATCGATTTTTTCAGTTTTAATTACAATATCAGAATCCGCAACAAAACCAGATATAACTTCTTGGGTAGTGTAAGACGGTAATGAGCCTTCACCAATATACCACACTCCATTTTTACTTTCGTGTTGAACTCGTTCAGATGGAATTTCAACTGCAAAATCATGAAGAGCTACTCTTTTACCAGATTCTAAACTTTGAAATTGATAAATTTGACCACCTTTAGTTTCAACAGCTCCGTACTCTCCTCTAATAAAATTACTCCATTCCCAAGCTTGTGATCCAACAAAAATAGCACCACCAATAATTGTTAATAGCATGTAAAATGCTACTTTTCCTTTTTGCATATGATGTCCAGCATCAACTGCAAGAACCATCGTGACAGATGAAAAAATTAATACAAATGTCATTAATGCCACATAATACATCGGAGCATCAACTCCGTGTAAAAAAGGAAAGTGAGTAAAAACCTCATCAGCAATTGGCCAAGAATCTATGTTTTTAAATCTTGAAAAACCATACGCTGCTAAAAAACCTGAAAAAGTTAATGCATCAGAAACGATAAAAAACCACATCATTAATTTTCCGTAGCTAGAATTTAAAGGCTTATTTCCTCCACCCCAAACGTCCGTGTTATCGTCTTCTATTGTTGTTATTGTTGAACTCATTTAAATATATAATTTAAGGTTACAAAGTTACATTTTTTTACTATCTAAAGAAATATAAAAATACAAACAAATAAAGCCATAGAAAACCTAAAAAATGCCAAAATGTTTCAGCCAATTCAAAGCCAAGTTTTTCCTCTTTATATTTATTTTTTTTGTTGTTTACATAAACTACTATTAGCACTATCATTCCTGCTATTACGTGAACCAAATGAAGCATGGAAAGAACATACAGAAAAGATGTTGTTACAGTACTTTGAGCGCCAGTAAAATAATAGCCTTTAGAAATTAATTCTTGGAAACCCAAGAATTGAGAAATCACAAATAATACACTTAATAAAAATGTAGATCCAATCCAAAAAGATGTTTTAGAAAAGTCATCATTTTTAATGCTTTTCTTAGCTAGCCACATACTTATACTACTAAGAACTATAACCAATGTACTAGAAATGAAATAATCAGGCAACTGAAAATCAACTAACCAATCTGGTCTGGATTTACTAACTATGTAAGCACTTGTCAAGCCAGCAAACGTCATTGTTATACTAAGCAAAGAAAAAAGGAGCATCATTTTTCTCGCTCTTCTGTGTTTTTTTCTTAATTCTTGTTGTTCTTCTATGTCCATAAATACATTTTATCAATTAAATAAGTTATTTGTAAAAGTGTTAAATATAAAATACTTACTGTAAATAATTTTTTTGCAGCAGCCACATTCATTTTATTATATAAATTAACAGAGTAAAATAGCATTACTAAGCCTAGCAATACTACTAGTACAGCTGATCCAACGGTAAGCTTTAGATCACCTGTGAGTCCAGTAACTGGAAATACTGAAATTATTATTGTCCAAAGAGAATACAATACTATCTGTAAAGCTGTTGACTTGTCTCTTTTTTTTGTGGGCAACATATTGATTCCGGCTTTTTGATAATCCTCATGAAGCATCCAGCCTAAAGCCCAAAAATGAGGGAATTGCCAAAAAAATTGAATCATAAATAATGTTCCGGATTCAATGCCAAAACTATTTGTCGCAGCTACCCAACCTAACATAAATGGAATTGCTCCTGGAAAGGCTCCTACAAAAACTGACAAAGGAGTTATTGTTTTTAATGGAGTGTATAGACACGTATAAATAAATATGGATATTGCTCCAAAAAGAGCTGTTCTTGGATTAATTTTATAAAGAACAACAATTCCAATTATAGTTAAAATAATTGAAATGTAAAAAGCAGTATTGACAGACATTTTTTTTGATGGAATAGGTCTATTTTTAGTCCTATCCATTAAAACATCAATATCCTTTTCAATTATTTGATTAAATGAATTTGAAGCACCTACCATACAATACCCACCAATTGAAAGTAATACAAGAGTGTATAAATCAAAAGAGTCGACTGCCAACAAATACCCAACCACTGAGGAAAAAACGACACTAATGGCTAGTCTTGCCTTAGTTAATTCAAAAAATGATTTTGAAAAAAATAATAAAGAATTATCTAAACTAACTGAACTGCTATTCATATTAAAAAATAGAGTGCAAACTTAGTGCAGAAATGTAGAGAAAACAATTATTTTTTCTCTGATTTAATTAGATTTTTTTTAAAAACTACTGAAGTCTAAATGTAATCGGAATACTGAAAGGAACTCTAACTGGTCTTCCTCTTTGTTTTCCAGGTGTCATTTTAGGAAGCTTATCTATAATTCTTTTTGCTTCTTTTTCTAAATTCTTATCTGGTCCACGGGTTCTTATCCCACTAATACTTCCGTCTTTACCAATCATAAACTGAACAAAAACTCTTCCTTGAATACCCATTTCTTGAGCAATTTCTGGATATCTAAAGTTCTTGCTAATGTGCTTATTCATTTGTTCTTGAAAGCACTGTCTTCTTTTAGATTTAGCTACTCTTTCACATCCAGGAAATAAGGGAACATCTTCAATAATAGCGAAGGGGATATCCATATCCAGATCCTCTTCCATAACCTCAACTTCTTCAACTATTTCTTCCTGATCAGTTTCAGTAGATTCAATTATAGTTTCCTCAATTTCTTCTTCATCCTCCACTACTTCTATAATTTCCGGAGCTGGTGGTGGTGGTGGGGGTGGTGGTGTTTTTATTTGTTCTGTGATTGGAATTTCTTCATCATCGTCATCATCTATATTTAAAGATTCGTAATCGTACACTGCCTCATACGTTTTAAATTCAATGGCTCTCCATGAAACAAATAAAACAAGACAAAGACCAAACGCAAGTAGTAACCTACTATAGTTTCTAAGATCTGAATTTGGGTTTTTTTTCGGCTGCATAAATTTCAATTAATATCAGCTAAAGTAATTTTTTTTTTTAAAAAAAACTAAGCATGTTTCTTTTTAAATGGATATAAAACAAATATTAGATAAGAAAAAAGTATTCCAATAGAGTTTGCTAGAAGATCAGCCAGCTCATAATATCTTTCTATATATTCTGTTCCTTGTAAAAACTCAGTAAACAGGCCTACCAAAAACACTATCACTAAGCTTTTAATAAAGTATTTATCTTCTTTGAAAAAATTTGATTTTTTCCAACCTAGAAACATTACAAAATACATCAAGAAGTGAAATAATTTATCAGGCTGGAGTAAATTAAACTCAGGTAATGGTAAGTTTGGAATTGGAATTAGTGAGATTATTATAATTGCAATTGTGTATAATAGAACTAATAGCGGAAGGTATCTTTTAAGCACCAATCAGTTCTTTATAATCATCTGCACTCAACAGATCACTCAGTTCACTTTGGTTACTAATTTTCATTTTAATTATCCAACCTTCTCCATATGGATCATCATTAATAAGTTCTGGATTATCTTCTAAACCTTCATTAAGTTCTGTGATTTCTCCTGAAACAGGCAGAAATAAATCAGAAACAGTTTTTACAGCTTCAACAGATCCAAAGATTTCTTCCTTTTCCAGCTCTTCACCTAAAGCTTCGATTTCTACGTATACAATATCACCTAGCTCACCTTGCGCATAATCAGTAATTCCAATAGTGGCGTTATCTCCATCAATAGAAATCCACTCGTGATCTTTAGTGTATTTTAATTCAGGTTTAATTTCCATTTTTTTACAAATTTTTTACAAATGTAATTCTAAAATCTATTTATTCATAAAAAATTATTCGCCAAAACTATATCTTAAAGTCATACCTGCACGAATTGTTGTCATAGGAAATGCTGTTGAAATGGCGAACTTAGAAAACAGATGGTCATAGAAAAAAATCGCATTAAAACTTTTGCTTAAATTATAATCCGCTGAAGTCTTAAGAGACCACATTGTTTGACCAGCCGTGACTTTATTATCAAGAATATTTAAGTTCCTAATTATAGTTATATTATCTCTAAAGTTTAAATCTGTTTTAATATTTAAATCTCCTTTTGAAACTCTTCTTTTACCACCAACTCTGTTAGTGAATTTCAAGTCTTTAATTCTATATCCAAATCCTATAGAATAATCTGTTCCCGATGATTCAGTTAATAAATTATTGTCTAAACTTAATGACAAGGCCCTGTCTTTTTTTAAGGACATAACTATCTGAAGAGAGTTGTTTAATTCCATATCAATCTTTAAAAGAGGGTTAAATTGTTCAACTAAATTGACATTAGTATATAAAAATTCATTGATGAAATTTCCTGAATCGTCTGTAAATTGAGAATTATCAGAATCGTATTCTAAATTAGATTTGAAATTATTTAACGTATAACTAGATCT
>JABJFE010000052.1 GCA_018662905.1 Flavobacteriaceae bacterium | reverse complement strand
CAGATTTTTCAACTTCAATTGTTTTTGTTTCGCAGCTAATAAAAGTTGCAACAACAAATAATATTAATAATTTTTTCACAGCTTTAAATTTTAAAAGAATTTATAATAAGTATTGTTAAAGTGAGCTTGCATTCCTTTTTGGCCTCCAATAACTAAAGGTATTGCTTTAGCAACGAGTTTACTTGGATCTTCATTGAATCTCCAATCTAAATAAGTCTCATATTGTTCATATGAGTCCCAGTACTCATAAATGAAATAAGTCTGAGTTTCTTCATTGTAAAAAGCTTCAAGATGAGTACAGCCATCAGCATTTCTAGTTACGGTTAAACCGTCTTCAGAATCCATTAACTCTTGATATTTTGCAATATTTTTTTTGCTAACTTTTGCAGTAAAGATTACTACATTTCTTTGAGCAGGTCCGACTGCATTTACCATTCCAGTGGCATCAAAATATTCTCCTGTGGTAACAATTTTTCCATCCTTGAAATCAAAATTATGGTAAGACATTAAGCTAAATTCTCTTCCAGTTGATTTACTAATCCCACTCCATCTTCCATATGCTCTAACACTACCGTCTGGCTTCATTGTTAAAGTATCAATTCCAGGTAACCAAACAGGTTCATTGAATTTTACATCAGTATAATTTTTTACATAGAAATCTGCCACCTGAAATGATGCATCGTATCCAACTCTTCCCATGCCGTACATTGGAGAAACATCTTGTACATCCTCAGAAACTACCTCTTTCCATAACTCGATATCACCAGTTTCGAAAGCTTGAACCCATTTTTTAGCAAGTTCTAAATTTGAATCATATTCAGGATTCGAAGAACACGATACTGCTATAAGACTAATTAATAATAATATTTTTTTCATTTTATTAATGTTTAATTTATTTATTTTCTCTTTTAGCTGAAGACCACATAGCTAATTGACCATCAACAATTTGATACCATTCTTCGTATACATCTCCATTACTTCCTGTGAATCTAGCGCATACCCATTCACCATTTTCATTTGCATAATCTCCATCTTCAGACTTAGTTGGTTTTACTGAAAAAGCGAAATTCGTAACCCATCCCCATTCTTCACCACTTTCTAAGGATGTTTGATATCCAGCTTCAATATGAGCTATGAACTCTTCTGCGTTTGTTGAAACAGTGTTATCGTCATGAGTAAAGTTTCCATCATTAGAAATAAGTGTTTTTAAAGTTTCATAATCTCTATCTGTCCATGCTTTATCGATTGCTTTAAAGACATCAATAGATGCTTCTGATCCTAGCGTCACAGATTGTCCCGTTCCTTCGATAAATCCATTTGACGGTGTTTCACATTCTTGATTTTGGTTAGCACAAGAAATAAATAGTCCAATAAGACTCAATAATAATAATTTTTTCATTTTAGTTTATTTAATTGATTAGTTCTGAAAAATTCAGAAAGGTTAAGTTAAGAAAAATCTTTTAAAGATACCCTAAAGAATGTTTAGTAATTAGAATCTCTTTCCAATAGACACTCCACTTCTAATAGTTGCGGTATTCATTCCGTTAACATCTTCATCATACAGTAGATTTCTGCCAACTCCAAACATTAATTCAAAAGTAAACCCTTTTCTGTTTATCCATTTTCTACCCACTGCAAGTCCTGGTGAGATGTCAGTGTAAGATTCTGATTTTGCATCTGAATAATTCTCAATTTTAGCTGACGAAAACTTAGTAAAGATTTCAGCAAACACACCATAACCTCCGTAATCTTGAGATTCTAAAAAATAAAATCTGTAATACGGTGTAATTGCAAATTTATCATTCCATTCTGAACCCAAATCAGTATCAAAATTAATAAACATTGTTGCACCATAAGCAGTAGAAGAATTTCTGTTTTTTTCATAACCCAACGTTAGAGCAGGGAATATTATAAAATCTAAAAAATCAATTTTAATTTCATTTTGCCCTAGTAATTTATTTAAATTTTCAATCTGAGTATCAGATTTAACTACCTCAACTTTCTGAACTTCTTGAGCAATACTTAGTAATGGAATTAAAACAAATATTATTATTAATTTTTTCATTATTTAATTTTTTTATAAAACTAATCTTAAATTTATAATATGAAATATGTTTTAAAGTTTTTTCTAATTCTTTTTATCATCTCATGTGAAGGTTCATCTTCAGATTGTTGTGTATTTCCTGATTTAAGAGAAGAAATTATTATAAACAAGGGTATTTTTACTGTTTCTTATAATGAAGTTTACGAACAACCAAATTGGATAGAGTATTCTGTTTCTAATAGACCAAAAAATGTTGATAGAGGAAATAAAAATTTTTATTTAGAACCAGGTGTTAAAACAAGTGATAATGCTGATTATTATAAAAACGAATGGGATAAAGGTCATTTAGCACCTGCAGCTACTTTTAGTGACTCAGAAGATAATTTAAATAAGACATTTTCGTTTGTAAACTGTGCTATGCAAATCGATGACTTAAATAGGGGAGAGTGGGCTCAATTAGAACAACAAGTAAGAGACTGGTCAGCATCACTAGGAAGTATAAGAGTTAGAATAGAGCTTGTTTTTGATCCAGGTCATGAGGTTAGGGAAACAGGTGTGCATATACCAACTGGATTTTGGAAAAACTTAACTTATTCAAATGGAGATAAAGAATGTTATTATTTTCCTAATTTACCTACCACCAAAAACTGGGATAAGTATTTAGCTACTTGTAATTAATTTTGTTTATAAATTTCAATCCAAAACGGAAATATTTTTTTATTATTTACCTTTAAAAAAGATATTAAATCAACTTTGCTATTTTCAATACTAATATCATTCATTTCTAAAGTACTGTAAACTACTTTTTCTGTTTTTTTACTGTAAACTCTATTGTTAATTTCTGTAAATAATGTTCCTTTACTTGTAATGGAATCTTTGAATTTAAATTTAAAATCATAAGTCCCTTTTTTAAAATTTACTTTCCAATAAGAATAAATATCATTTTGCGCCCAAATCCCTCTTTCTCCTGAGGCGTCATTTCTATTTAAAACTGTAGGGTTTTCAAATTCTGAACCAACAATTATTCTAGGTGGATTTTTAATATTTTCAGAATCTAATAAATCATCAATAGAATTATCCATTTCTTTTTTAAAAGATTTT
>JABJFE010000068.1 GCA_018662905.1 Flavobacteriaceae bacterium | reverse complement strand
TAATTCATATTCTTTTGGGATAGGTTTAGATTTAGGTAGTACGATTTTAAATCTCTCACACAAAACTATTGAATCTGAGAAAAATTATCAATTATTTGATACAGGCTTAACTGATTCAGCACTCATTAATACGACTAATTCAATATCTTCACTATCAGTAATTTTTAAATTTTAGAAATAATTTATTAACTATACTATTAATTAATCTTTAATTATCTTTGCAAACAGATTTATATGAATATGAAATACGAAAAATTTTTTGAAGAACAATTAGATGTTGTTGGTGATGACCACCTAAGTTCTTCAGCCGATACTCCACTAAGAGAAGATGCTTTTGAAATGACTGACGAAGAAAAAATTTCAGTCATTGAGAAAAATGTGTACAATATTTTAGAAACTTTAGGAATGGACCTTACCGATGATAGTTTAAAAGGAACTCCTAAAAGGGTGGCTAAGGCTTATGTAAATGAGCTGTTTGGAGGACTTAACCCTAAGAATATGCCAAAAGCTTCAACTTTTGATAACAAATATTTGTACAAAGAAATGTTGGTTGAAAAAAACATAACGGTATATTCTACATGCGAACACCATTTATTACCAATATTTGGAAAAGCTCACGTAGCTTACTTTTCAAATGGTAACGTAATTGGTTTATCTAAAATGAACAGAATTGTTGATTATTTTGCTAGACGCCCTCAGGTACAAGAAAGATTAACTATACAAGTAGTTAAAGCTTTACAAGAGGCTCTTGGGACCGAAGATGTAGCATGTGTTATTGATGCTAAACATTTGTGTGTTAATTCAAGAGGAATAAAAGATAAAGATTGTAGTACAGTTACAGCTGAGTTTGGAGGCAAGTTTAAAGATAATAATGTCAAAAGAGAATTTTTAGATTATATTCGTAACGAAAGCTGAAATAATTTGAAATGATTTCAAACTACGCCAAAGATTTAAAAATACATAATTCCTTAACTGGCAAAAAAGAAAAATTTATTCCAATTGAAAAATCCAACGTTGGAATGTATGTTTGTGGCCCCACTGTTTACAGCAATGCACATTTAGGAAATTGTAGAACTTTCATTTCATTTGATTTGATTTATAGATACTTAAATCACTTAGGATATAAAGTTAGATACGTTAGGAATTTAACCGATGTAGGTCATTTAGAAAATGAAGATGACACAGGCGAGGATAAAGTTTCCAAAAAAGCAAGACTTGAAAACATAGAACCAATGGAAGTTGTCCAAAAATACACTGTAGATTTCCATGATATATTAAACAAATTAAACACAGTCCCTCCAAGTATTGAACCAAGTGCAACCGGTCACATTATTGAACAAATTGAAAGTATAAAACAAATTTTAAAATCTGGTTTTGCCTACGAAAAAAATGGTTCAGTTTATTTTGATATTCTAAAGTTTAATAAATCTAAAACTTACGGAAAATTAAGTGGAAGGAAGATTGAAGAAATGCTTAATCAATCTAGAACTTTAGATGGTTCTTCAGACAAAAAAAATCCACAGGATTTTGCTCTTTGGAAAAAAGCTGAAAAAAGTCATATTATGTTTTGGGATTCTCCCTGGGGAAAAGGATTTCCAGGCTGGCATCTTGAATGCACATCAATGAGTAAAAAATATCTCGGTGATTACTTTGATATACACGGAGGAGGAATTGATTTGAAATTTCCTCATCACGATTGTGAAATTGCTCAATCAGAGGCTATAGATGGAAAAAATCCTGCAAAATTCTGGATGCACACCAACATGCTGACATTGAATGGAAAAAAAATGTCAAAATCAATAGAAAATTTTATTTTACCAAATGAAGTTTTTGATGGAAATAATAAAATTTTAAGTAAAGCTTTTAGTCCAAATGTTGTTAAGTTTTTTATTTATCAAGCTCATTACCGAAGTGTATTGGACTTGAGCAATGATGCTTTGCTAGCTTCGGAAAAGGGATTTAAAAAATTAATGAGTGGATTTTCATTAATTTCTCAATTAGATCATAATAATCAGGCGTCAGATTTTAATGTTGATCAGTGGATTAGTAAATGTTATTCAAAAATGAATGACGATTTTAATACTCCAATGCTAATAGCTGAAATATTTGACTGTGTAAAGTTTATTAATAATGTGAATATTAATACTAAAAATTTAAATACAAATGATAAAGAAAAATTAACAACAACTTTCAATGATTTATTATTCAATATTTTAGGTTTTAATAATGAAAATGAAGAATCTAAAAACAATAATTCCTCTGACGAATTAATAAGTTTACTTATTAAAATCAGAAATGAAGCTAGATTAAATAAAAATTTTAAATTATCAGATCAGATTAGAGATGACTTATTAAAGATAGGAGTTCAACTAAATGATGAACAAAACAGCTCTTCATATAAATTGGTATGATTAAAAAAATAGTTCTATATCCAATTCTTCTATTGATTAAAATTTACCAAACTATATTATCTCCAATTTTACCTTCTACCTGCAGATATTCACCTACATGTTCAGAATACACTAAACAATCGTTAATTAAATTTGGTTTAATAAAAGGGGGATTGATAAGTATTAAAAGAATTATAAAATGTAATCCTTGGGGAGGAAATGGATATGATCCTATCCCTTAAAAAATATATAAAAACACGATTATGATGATATTTAAAATAAATTGGGCACCAAATGAAGTTTTTTTAAACTTAGGACCTTTGACAATTTACTGGTATAGTGTAATGTTTATCATTGCATTTTCATTAGGTTATTATATAGTTCAAAAAATATATGTTAATGATAGTAAACCTATAGAACTAGTTGAACCTCTTTTTATATATGTAGTTTTTGGGACTTTGCTAGGAGCTAGATTGGGAGAAGTATTCTTTTATAACTGGGAATATTTTCAAAACAATTTAATTGAAATATTATTGCCAATAAAAAAAGATATAGACAGTTCAATGTTGTTTGGAATAATTGACGGTTATAAATTCGTTGGATATAGAGGATTAGCCAGTCATGGTGCAGCGGTAGGTATAATTACAGCGATGTTTATATACAAATACAAATTTAAATACGATTCTGTTTTATGGATTTTTGACAGGATAGCTATTCCAATCGCAATTGGAGGAATGTTTGTTAGAATTGGTAATTTCTTTAACTCTGAAATAGTAGGGAATTATACTAATTCAAACTTTGGTGTTGTATTTCAAAATAATGGCGAAATTTTTCCAAGACATCCAGCTCAATTATACGAAGCTTTCGGATATTTATTATTATTTATTCTTCTTTGGAACATTTACTGGAAAACAGATTTAAAAAAACACAAGGGATTCATTTTTGGATTGTTTTTAACTTGCCTTTTTTCAATACGAATATTAGTTGAAAATGTTAAGGAAAGTCAAGGAGGAGATCTTGAAAATACTTTAGGACTTTTATCAACTGGCCAGTGGCTTAGTATACCTTTTGTGATTATAGGAATAGGCCTAATGCTATATTCGAAAAGAAAGTATGCTTAAATTATTTCTTTAAACTTTTTCTTAATGTATCAAACATAACAGGTGTAGCGATAAAAACCGAAGAGTAAGTACCAACTAAAACACCAACAATTAAAGCGAACATAAATCCTCTAATTGATTCTCCACCAAAAAGGAAAATTGCCAATAATACAACTAGGGTTGTAAAAGAAGTATTCAAGGTTCTACTTAAAGTACTATTTAAAGCACTATTAACTGTCTTTTTAAACTCCCATGATTTGTTTATTAATCTAAACTCTCTAATTCTATCAAAAACAACTACTGTGTCATTTAAAGAATAACCAATCACAGTTAATACGGCTGCAATAAATGCTTGATTAATTTCCATACTAAACGGCATAAATGAATACGTTAAAGAAAATATTCCCAATACTATTAGAACATCGTGAAAAACTGCAGTAACAGCTCCTAAAGAATATTGCCAATCTCTAAATCTAAACAAGATATATAAAAACACGACTGCTAATGAACCAAAAATTGCCAAAAACGAATTCTTTTTAATATCGTCGGCTATAGTAGGTCCAACCTTAGATGATCCCATTATTCCTACAGATTTATTATCAGCTCCATTAACAAAATCATCGTACGATAAATTATCAGGAAATTTATTTTTTAATGCATCAAACATTTTTTGTTGAATTTCGTCATCTACTTCAATACCTTCAACATCAACTTTGTAGTTAGTAGTGATTTTTAATTGATTGTCTGAACCAAATGTTTTTGCTTCAGCATTTCCTAAAACCTCAACTAATGAAGCTTGTATTTCAGTTTGATTTACATCATTGTCAAACCTTACGGTATATGTTCTTCCTCCAACAAAATCAACACCTTGATTAAGTCCATTTGTACTTAGTGAGAAGATACTAATCAATAGTAAAGAGCCAGACACAAAATAAGCAACTTTTCTCTTTTGTAAAAAAGTAATAGAAAGTTTGCTAAATAAATTTTTAGTGATTGCAGTAGAAAAATCAAGAATTTTACCTTTTGATAATCTTGAATCTACTAACATTCTTGTAATGAAAATTGCTGTAAATAATGATGTAGCAATACCAATTAATAAAGTTGTTGCGAACCCTTTAATTGGACCAGATCCGAAAACAAAAAGAATTAATGCAGTCAGTCCTGTAGTTATGTTAGCATCTAAAATGGAAGACAAAGCATTACTAAAACCATCTCCAACAGATTTCTTAATTCCTTTTCCTTTTCTTAATTCTTCTCTAATTCTTTCGAAAATAAGTACGTTAGCATCAACTGACATACCAATTGTTAAAACTATACCGGCAATTCCAGGAAGAGTAAGCACTGCTCCTAAGCCGGCTAGAATTCCAAATATTAAAACTAAGTTTAAAACCAGAGCAACATCAGCGTAAATACCTGCTCTTCCATAGTAGAAAATCATCCAAATAAGAACAAGAATTAAAGCAATAATAAAAGAATTTATACCTTTTTCAATGTTTTCTTTTCCTAGCGATGGACCTACTACCTCCGATTCAATAATTTCAGCTGAAGCAGGTAATTTTCCCGCTCTTAAAACATTAGCTAAATCAATTGCTTCATTTAATGTGAATTGACCAGATATTTCAGATCTACCTCCAGAAATTGCACCTCTTGAAACTCCAGGTGC
>JABJFE010000060.1 GCA_018662905.1 Flavobacteriaceae bacterium | reverse complement strand
TTTTGTATAAAAATGTATCTTTTATATTATAATAATTTAAATCTGAATTATTTATGTAGGCTCTACTAGAATTAATAATATTAATATCTAAAAGAAAATCTACCATTTGTTGCTCTGACATTAAATCAGCAGGAATATTTTTATCAGAACAAGATGTGATTAATATTAGTAAAATAAATATTTTTTTCATCTATTAAATGTTAATTTCTTACCACATAAAGTAGAATTAAACAATCCATTTTCATAAACTATTTTTCCATTAACAATTGTATGAGTTATTTTGGAATCAAATTGTACCCCCTCAAATGGAGACCAATTACATTTATAAAGAATATTATCTTTATTAACAGTCCATGATTTATTAATGTCGATTAAAACTAAATCTGCATAGTAACCTTCTCTAACATAACCTCTTTTACTAATCTGAAATAAAATTGCAGGGTTATGACACATTTTAGTAACTATTTTTTCTAAAGATATTTTATTATTCAAATGATGTTGAATCATCGATACTAAAGCATGTTGCACCAGAGGTCCTCCAGATGGACAATCCAAATAAGGTTTAGATTTTTCTTCCAATGTATGCGGAGCGTGATCTGTAGCTATCACATCAATTCTATCATCAAGTAATGAATCCCACAACCCATCTCTATCTTCTTCAGTTTTAATTGCTGGATTCCACTTAATA
The DNA here is from genome assembly GCA_018662905.1 of Flavobacteriaceae bacterium. Taxonomy (GTDB): domain Bacteria; phylum Bacteroidota; class Bacteroidia; order Flavobacteriales; family Flavobacteriaceae; genus MAG-121220-bin8. The sequence goes on along the minus strand of JABJFE010000060.1, from coordinate 8,008 downwards.
AAAGATTGTTTGTCTTTATAATCTTTGTCACTAAACCATAGATGATGAACACAAACTTCTGAGGTTATTTTTTTTTCTTTTAAAGGAATATCATTTTGAAATAACAAGGATTCTAGTTTAGTTGACAAATGAAAAACATGTAAACGTGCATTAGTTTCTTTCGCAAGTTTAATAATTTTTTTTGTTGACTTTAGACAAGCTTCTTCAGATCTTATTTTTGAATGACAATCAAATGGGATATTCGAGTTATATTTTATTTTATATTTTTTTAAATTTTCATTAATTATTTGCTCATCCTCACTGTGAACAACTATAATTAAATCCGTACTTAAAAAAATATCTCTTAAGATTTGTTGGTTATCTACTAACATATCTCCTGTTGAAGAACCTAAAAATATTTTTAAAGCAGCTACTTCATTTTTATTAATTTTTTTTATTTCATCAAGGTTTGAATTAGTTGCTCCAAACATAAACGAATAATTTGCATATGAGCTTTTATGAGCTATTTCAAATTTTTTATTTAATTCATTAATAGTAGTTGTCTGAGGAATAGTGTTAGGCATTTCAATAAAGGAAGTAATTCCACCTGCAACAGCTGCTTTTGATTCTGAATTTATTGTTGCTTTATGGGTTAGCCCTGGCTCTCTAAAATGAACTTGATCATCAATTAGTCCTGGTATTAAAATTTTTCCAGAAGCATCGATAACCTTATAATCATTTGACTTTGAGATATTTTTATCAATCTGACTAATTATATCATTTACAATTAACAAATCTGATTCAAAAATTTTATCTTCATTTACAATTGTTGCATTTTTTATTAGAATTTTGTTCATTACTTATTAAAAAAACTTTTAAATCTCATTAAAATTAAACCAAAAATTGCTTCAAAAATAATATTTCCATTCATCTTAGACTCCCCATGAACTCTGTCTTTAAATATAATTGGAATTTCCTGAATTTTAAATTTTTTCTTGTACGCTTTGAACTTTAATTCAATTTGAAAAGCATATCCATTAAACATAATAGAATCCAAATTTATTTCTTTTAAAACTTTTGCTCTGTAGCCAACAAATCCAGATGTTGCATCTTTAACAGGCATTCCTGTTATAATTCTGGAATAAAATGAAGCAAAATAGGACAAAATAATTCTACTAAGCGGCCAATTAACCACATTAATTCCGTCTATATATCTTGAACCAATAACTAAATCAAAATTAGAAATACATAATTCATTGTAAATCCTTACTAAATCATTAGGGTCGTGTGAAAAGTCAGCATCCATTTCAAAAATATATTCGTATTGATTGTCCAACGCCCAAATAAACCCTTCTGTGTAAGCTTTTCCTAACCCTTCTTTATTATTTCTTGAAAGTAGAAAAACACGTTCAGAATTATTTATAGCCAATTTACTTACAAGTTGTCCAGTATTATCAGGTGAGTTATCATCAACTACTAATATGTTGAAGTCTACAGAAAGTAATAAAACACGTTCAATTATATTAATAATATTATCAGCTTCATTATAAGTCGGTACAATTACAATAGCTTTTGACATTTTATTATTACAAAAATACAGATTTAAGATGTAATTTTATTGAGGATTAAAATATTATTAATTTTGAACAATGAGTGAACTAGAAATTATAGATTTTCCAATACAAAATTGGATTAAAATAATTATAGTTTTAGGTACTGTTCTGATTTTATTATCAAGATTATATATAGGAGATAGGTTCCAATATTTATTTTCATTTTGGAACATTCATCGTTACTTTCATTACAAATCTGGTGAAACCATATCATTATTAACTCCCAATAATGTAATAATGTTTTTCCTAAGACTATTAACTACTTCACTTTTTATATTAATATTATTTCAAAACAAATACCAAGCAACACAAAAAGAATTTTTTATTAAACTGATTATAGGATTAAGTATTTTAATATTATTAAAATTTTTAACAGAAAAAATATTGTCATTTTTATTTAGATTCAAAAAAAAATTAAAGGAGATTAACAGATTTAGGATTGGGATAAAAAATTTATTTGCAGTTCATTTATACTGCTACCTAATAATAATAATATTTGGCGGAATATCATTTGACAAAATTGATAATATATCGCTCGCTTTAATCATATTGTACAATGTGTTTTATTTAAAATTTATTTTAAATAAATATTTAATCCGCAGGTTCAAAGCTCTAGTATATTTTATTTTGTACATTTGCACCTTCGAAATTATACCTGTCTTAGGTGTTCTTTACTTAATTAAATAAAAATAGTATTTATGAAAGTTAAATCAATTTTAGTTTCACAACCTGCCCCAACTATTGAAAACTCGCCTTATATAACATTAAAGAAAAAAAGAAAAGTTAAAATAGATTTTGTTCCTTTTATTCATGTGGAGGGGATGACTGCTAGAGAAGTTAGACATCAAAAAATTGATTTATCAAAATTTTCAGCTATCATATTAACAAGCAGAAATGCAATAGATCATTTTTTTAGAGTTGCTGAAGAAATGAGATTTCCAATTCCAAATGCATTGAAATATTTTTGTCTTTCTGAGGCTGTAGCATTCTATCTTCAAAAATATGTGGTATATAGAAAAAGAAAAATATATGTTGGCGGAAGAACTTTCGAAGATCTTTCCGTTCAAATTGAAAAATACAATGAAGAAAGTTATTTAATTCCATGTGCCAATGTACTATCCCCAGCAATTCCAAAAAAACTTGATGAGCTCGGTGTTAGATGGACTCAAGGAACCTTTTTTAAAACTGCTATTAGCGATCTATCTAGTTTGAAAAATGTTTACTATGATATTTTAGTTTTCTTTAGTCCTTCAGGTATAGAATCATTAATCTCTAATTTTCCTGACTTCAAACAGAACGACACAAGAATAGCAGTTTTTGGAAAAACAACCGTAAAGGCGGCTGAAAAAGCTGGATTAAGGATAGATATTTTAGCTCCAACACCTAAGGTTCCATCAATGTCTAAAGCATTGGACATTTACATTGAAAAAGCCAATAAAAAGTAAATTATACGTTTACTTTGCTTTTGAAATTTTTTACAAATCCATCAAAATCTTCTTGAGATTTAATATTCTTGTATTTATCATCTCTAAACAAATGCAAATATATTTCGATTTGTTTTGGGTTTAAATAACCCTTGACAGGACTGATATAATTGAGTTGAGAATCAAAAAATAACGTTGAGGGATAAGCATTTACACCAAGAAATCTAGTGAATTCGTGAGAGGAGTTTCTCTTCTGTGCCCTAGAACTATCATAATTTGGATTTTTAAAAATTCTATCCATGAAACTAACAGTTTGATTTCCTTCTGCATTAAACTTAACAGCATAATAATTTTTGTTTATAAAATCGACTATTTCTGGGTTTGAAAATGTGTTTTTGTCCATAAGCTTGCACGGACCACACCAATTAGTATAAACATCGATAATAACATTTTTAGGTTTAGTTTTCTGAAACTCAACAACCTCTTCTAAACTGATCCAATTTATTTCTTGAGATTGAACTTTGAAAAAAAATAAAACGAAAAATACTAATAAAAAATATTTTTTAAATCTTAAATAACTATCATTCTGCATTATGAACTAATCTTTTAAGTGGCTTAATAATCAATATTACTAATACACCAAAAATTGTGCAAAAAATTGTAATTCCTGTAAAGGTCCAAAAATCACCGGCTTCGGATGCATTTTCACCTATTAATCCAGCTACTTTATTTCCTAAACCTGTAGCTGCAAAATATGCACCCATCATAAAAGCTCCCCACCTTGCAGGAGCTAATTTTGTAATAAATGAGAGTGCAACAGGAGATGCACATAATTCACCTATAGTATGAAATAAATAAGCTAACATCAACCAATACATCGCAGATTTTTGAGTTATCTCACCCGCGGCATTGTATGTTACCTCATTTGATGCTAAGGACATAAATGAAAAACCTAATCCCATTATAATAACACCTACTGCCATTTTAAAAATTGAAGAGTGTTCATACCCTCTTTTTTTCCACCAAATCCAAAAAGAACCTACTAATGTGGCAAATATTAATATATAAGTAGCGTTTGCAGATTGAAACCAACTAGCTGGAACCATAAAATTTCCTAAAGCTAAATCAGTTTTTTGAGAAGCATAAAGATTCATTAAACCTCCAGCCTGTTCAAAAGCTCCCCAAAATACTATTACGATAAGAAAAGCAAGGTATGTAACTAAAATTCTGTCTTTTTCAATTTTATTTCCATCATTATATACTACAATTGCGAACCCTACTGCAAAAGCAATTCCAATCAATAATAATCCATAACTCCAATCTCCACTATATCCTAAATAAAGACCTAATAAAGCCGTTAAACTAAATCCAATTAATGAATTTGTAGTTTTAAAAATCTGTAAAAATAAATTAGTAGATTCTTTATTTGTATTCTCTAATTCAATTTTGTTTCCAACATGAGATAAGTATTTTTGACCTCTCCAATACACAAATTGACCAATAGCCATTCCTATTCCAGCTAGACCGAAACCATAATGCCAATTATAAACTTCTCCAACGTAACCAACTACAATAGCTGAAACAGCTGCACCAACATTAATTCCCATATAAAAAATATAAAAACCCATGTCTCTTTTATCAATATCTTCATTCCCATACAAACCACCAACCATAGTAGAAATATTACCCTTTAAACATCCAACCCCTAAAACAATAAAAGTAAGTCCAGTGTAGAAAGCCCACAATGCTTCAACCGCTAAAATTCCATGACCAAAACACAGTAAAAGTCCTCCAACCATAACAGATTTTTTTTGACCAAGAAATCTGTCTGCTAAAATTCCACCTGGTATTGTTGCTAAATAAACAAACATAGTATACCAACCGTATAAAGCAATTGCAGAACCATCACTCCAACCCATTCCTGGGTTTTCTCCTCCTGTCTCTGAAACTAAATATAAAACAAGAATTGCTCTCATTCCATAATAACTAAATCGTTCCCACAATTCAGTAAAAAATAATACGAAAAGTCCTATGGGATGTCCAAAAAGTGTTTTTTGATGTAATTCAATTTGATTGCTCATAAATTTTATTTAATAATTAATTATTTTTTTTCCATGATAAAATTTTCCATTTACTATATCATTTAACTTATCAAAGTTCTGAAAAGTTATTCCACCTGCTATAATTATTTCAAATCTATTGGGTACTAAAACTAACATTTTTTTTAGAGTTTCAACGGCATTTATAGCAAAACGCTCACCGCCAGATGTAAGCACTCCATTTATATTTGAGTTTTTAGAAATTAATGATAAAGATTCAAAGACTGAACTAGTAGAGTCTATCGCTTTATGAATGATAACATTTAAAGGTTTTGCAACTTCTGAAAGTCTATTTATTTGTTTCATTTCAAAATTATACTCTTCATCCAAACATCCAAATACTACTCCGTCTAAACCTAGATTCTTACAAAATTTAATATCATCAATCATAGTACTTATCTCATCTTCAGAATACACAAAAGATGGATGTTTTGGTCTAATCATAACTCTGATAGGAATTTTTAATATTGAAAATGCACTTTTAATTAAATCTTTTGAGGGAGTTAAACCATCTAAATCTAATCTTCCGCATAGTTCAATTCTATTGGCTCCATTCTTTTCAGCATTTATTGCATCATCCAATGAATCGACACAAACTTCTTTAATGATTTGCATTTAAGAAAGATACCTAAAAATGATATCTTTTGAAAGTTTCAATTGCAGTGTAATCGGACATGCCTATGTCTCGAAACTTTTTAGCTATCGCCCTGTTTCTATCCTCAGTTCTTACCCAAAACTCTCTATTATCATCTCCCTGAAACATAACATTATCTTTTTGTGTTTGATGATAGAATATAGCTTTTCTTTTTCTTAATACTTGATTTGGACTCATCGGAACGGCCATATCTATAAGATGAATTGGCCATTCATGCCAAGCTCCTCTGTATAACCAAACCCAGCAATCTTTCATGAAAGATTTATTTTTTAAATCATCTAAAACACTAAGAAAAATATCTAAACAAACTTTATGGGTTCCATGTGGATCTGCCAAATCTCCAGCAGCATAAATTTGGTGAGGTTTTAAATTAGTTATAATGTCTCTTGTTATATCAAAATCTATTTCAGTTGGAATATTTTTCTTTACAGTTCCTGTCTCATAGAAAGGTAATTTTAAAAAATGAACTTGTGAGTCAGGAATCCCAAAAAATCTTGTGGCAGCTAGTGATTCTTTTTCTCTAATAATTCCAGCAATTTTTCTAACTTCAGGATTGTTTAAAATTTCATTATTGCCTTTCAACATATTTATAAGTTCTTTATTCTCACATTTAGAATTTGGAAATGCTGAACTTGTAACTTCTAAAAACTTTAAAACATCAGAATTGTTAACCGCTATATTTCCAGAAGTTTGATATACAATGTGGACTTCATGACCCTGAGAAACTAATCTATCAAAAGTACCACCCATGGAAATTACATCGTCATCAGGGTGTGGACTAAAAATAATAACTCTTTTTTTTGCTGGACTAGATCTTTCTGGTCTTACTTTGTCGTCTGAATCAGGCTTACCACCTGGCCATCCTGTGATCGATCTATGTAATCTTTTATAAAAGTCAAGATTTAAATCATAATATGATTTACTGATGAGTAATTCCGAAAGATTATATTCATTATAATCTGATTCTGTTAGATTTAAGATTGATTTTTTAGTTTGTTCACAAAGCCATGCAACTGCTTTAGCTTTTAATTCTTCATTCCAATCACATGAACCCGTACGCCAAGGTGATTTTATTCTAGTTAGTGAATCAGATGCTGCTTCATCTAATACAAATGTTACGTTATTATGCTTTTGTAAAAAACTTGAAGGAACATTAGAATCTATTTCACCCTCAATGGCTTTTTGAACAACTGATGATTTATTATTTCCCCAAGCCATAAGAACAATTCTTTTGGACTTTCTAATAGTTCTAATACCCATGGTAATGGCAGTGGTTGGAACATTTTCAATTCCGTAAAAGGATTTTCTCGCATCATTTCTTGTCATGTAATCTAAATGCACTAACCTAGTTAAAGAACTGTAATTGGAACCAGGTTCATTAAATCCAATATGACCAGTTCTTCCAATTCCCAACAATTGAAAATCTATACCACCTGCATCAACAATTTGTTTTTCATAAATAGCACAATATTCATTAATTTTTTCTGTTAAAATACTACCGTTCGGGATATGGATATTTTTCTTATTTATATCAATGTGATCAAATAAATGTATACTCATAAAATGATGATAACTGTTAATATCATCCTTGTCCATTGGAAAATACTCGTCAAGATTAAAAGTGATTACATTTTTAAAACTTAAATCATCCTCTTCATGCATTCTGACTAATTCCTGATAAACAGAAATTGGAGAAGATCCTGTTGCTAAGCCTAAAACACAATTTTTATTTTGCTTTTGTTTCTTTTTTATTAAATCAGCTATCTCTTCTGCTACTTTTAGAGACGCATTTTTTGAGTCATTAAAAATTACACTATGAATTTTTTCAAATCTAGTTTCTTCTAAAGTACCAGGTGATTTATAACTGATATTCATTAATTTAATTTTTTAAGTTTATTCCAATTATACTTTAATCCCCATGAGAATACTATAGCTATTGTTAGAAATGTAATTCCATCGTTTATTTGACCATATATAAAATATCCCGTTGAGAACAATAGAGAGTATATGGCGAAACACCCGCATAACATGCAAAGTATTCCTAATGGAACTGACCAAGTTTCGTTATTTCCAGATTTATTAAAAGAAATATTTTGTTTTTTTGCTTCATTTTTAATTTTATTCCAGCCCGGTCCTCCTGGGTTAGTTTTTTTACAAAAATTAATAAGAGAATCAGTTGTATCTGGTTTTGTTAAAAAAGTTACTAAAACCCATATTACAGTAGTGATCAAGACTACA
>JABJFE010000041.1 GCA_018662905.1 Flavobacteriaceae bacterium | reverse complement strand
TGAGCACCATCTATTAAAACTGCAGCTCCATATTCGTGTGCTTTTGAAATAATTGATTTTATAGGATTAATTGTTCCTAGCGCATTAGACACATGATTAACAAAAACTAATTTAGTTTTATTTGAAAGAAGATTTAGAAAAGAATCGTAGTTAAGTTCACCATTATTTGTCAATGGAATTACTTTGATTTTTGCTCCATTTTTTTCACACATCATTTGCCATGGAACGATATTTGAATGATGTTCAAGTTCAGAAATTAAAATTTCATCACCTTTATTAAGAAGTTTTGTAAACCCATTTGCAACTAAATTTATTGAATGTGTTGTTCCAGATGTTAAAATAATTTCTTCTGAATTTTTTACATTAAAATGATTTTGAATTTTTTTTCTAGCATTTTCATATGCGTCAGTCGCTTCTTGACTAATACTGTGTACTCCACGATGAATATTAGAATTATAATTTTCGTAATAGTCAACAATACTGTCAATTACTTTCTTTGGTTTTTGACTTGTTGCAGCATTATCAAAATAAATAAGAGGATAGCCATTTACTTGTCTTTTAAGTATTGGGAAATCTTCTCTAATTTTATTTACATCAAAAGTCATAATTAAAGATCAAAACCTAAGTCAACTCCTAGTTTTTTAGCAATTATTTTTTTAATTCTTGATTTAACAGACGGAATGTTAACACTTTCTAGTACATTATTAGCGAAAGCAAATGTTAATAATGCTTTTGCTTCTTTTTTTGGAATTCCTCTGGCTCTTAAATAAAATAAAGCATCTTGATCTAATTGTCCAATTGTACATCCATGTGAACATTTTACATCATCTGCAAAAATTTCTAATTGAGGTTTTGAATTTATAGTCGACTTGTCTGTAAGAAGAATATTATTATTTTGCTGAAAAGCATTTGTTTTTTGAGCTATTTTATCTACTACAATTTTACCGTTAAATACACCTGTAGACTTTCCAGAATAAATACCTTTATAATCTTGATGACTTTCGCAGTTAGGTTTTGCATGATCTACAAGAGTGTGGTGATCTACCAATTGATTTTCATCAATAATGGTAATTCCTTTCATTATAGAATCTATATAGGATCCTTTTTGAAAATAATTTAGATTATTTCTTGTCAATTTACCTCCAAAAGAAAAAGTATGAACTTTAGCAATACTCTTTTTTTCTTGAGAAATGTAAGTGTTGTCTATTAGAGATGAAGTTAATTTGTCATTTTGAATTTTATAATAATCTAAATGAGCATTTTCTCCAACAAATATTTCTGTAACGCAGTTTGTAAAAATAGGATTATCTGTTAAACTTTGATGTGTTTCGATTATTTCAGCTTGAGAGTTTTCTTCAAGAACTATTAAATTTCTTGGTTGCAACATTAAAGCAGCTTCATTTCCTGTTGCAAAGTGAATAACTTCAACAGGCTTTTCTAATACTTTGTTTTTAGGAATATGAATATATACTCCTTCTTTGGAAAAAGCAGTATTTAATAAAGACAAGGAGTCTTTTTTATTAATTGAACTATCAAAGTATTTTGAAATTACTTTTGAATACACGGGTTTTGTTAACGCAGCAGAAAGAATACAAATATCTACTCCGTCGTGGCTGGTTTGAGAAAGAAATGGATCAAAAGAACCATCAACAAACACTAACTTATATGTCTCTGTATTATCAATAAAATAATCTTGGATATTTTTAAATTCAAGTACATTTTTTTTCTTCGAAAAAATAGTATAATCTTCTTTTAAAACATTTTTTAAAGAAGTGTATTTCCATGCTTCTAATTTTTTATTAGGGAATCCTAATTTTTCAAACTCTTTCAAAGCTCTAGTCCTGATATTATGAACAGGAGATTGAATGTTAATATCAAGCTCAAATGCTAAAAATGATGAAATTAATTTTTCTTGTAATGACATTGTTTTTTATTTAATCCAATCGTACCCTTTTTCCTCCAACTCATGTGCCAAACTTTTATCTCCAGATTTAACAATTTTACCTTCGTGGAGAACGTGAACAAAGTCAGGGATAATATAATCTAATAATCTTTGATAATGAGTGATAACAATTACTGCATTGTCTTTGTTTTTAAGCTTATTAACTCCGTTAGCGACTACTTTAAGAGCATCAATATCAAGACCTGAATCTGTTTCATCTAAAATAGAAAGACTAGGTTCAAGCATTGCCATCTGAAAAATTTCATTTCTCTTTTTTTCTCC
>JABJFE010000166.1 GCA_018662905.1 Flavobacteriaceae bacterium | reverse complement strand
TTTGTCTCCATTTTTTATTGACTGGATCTGAAATTTGTATTTGTTAAAAAAAGTTAAATTTTTAAATCCTTTTATTGAGAATACACAAGTAATTATAATAATGATAAAAAGCATTTTTCAAAAGTATGTAAAAAAAAACCCAGAATAAATTCTGGGTTAATTATTTATTATAATTTAATTGATTACCATTTTTTCACAAGAACTCTAGTAAATTTTCTTACTCTTTTAAAAGTATCCCAATTTACATCCTTATTCATTTTATTTCTGTCTTTCATGTAATTAGGATTATTAATTCTAAAACTTCTGTCAGACTCTAATAAATCACCGTATGACTTATATCCCGAAACAAAATAATGTGTTCCCTCTGGATGAACTCCACTTATAATATTACCATGAATTGTTCCCTTGTTTTCTCTTGGATATTTTACATTTAGAGTTTTCATAGTATTTCTCATAATATCACGACTAGACCACGATTTCGAATTAACAATTGTAACTACTTGAAATGGAAATACAGTTTCAGAATTGAAATTTAAAACAGTTGTACCATTTCCTGAACTTCCACCCTCTTTAAAGTAATTATTCATTTTACTAAAAAATAATTGAGTTTCTAAATTTGGACCTGAAGACCACATTTTATTTAATGCATCAGCATTTCCAGTAAAAATTACTTGATGAGTCGCATCAAATTCTGAATCAGAAAACATAACACTGTATAGATATGCTGTAACTCCATCTGTTTTGTTAGAGGAGAATTGTTTATCAAGTAAAGAAACAACAGTTTCCTCATCTGAACCATCTATAGAGAATGAATAAGCTTGCCAATGCGTTCTATCTTGTGAATAAGCTGATAAAACAAATAATAATAGTAGTAGTGATGTAATTTTTTTCATAGTTTTTTTAATTTAATATAAATATATAAAAAAAACATTCTTAGAGGAACTTAATTATAATATTTAATGTATGATAATAAAATAATAGATTTGCAATAATGAATTTAATTACAAGGTTTTTATTATATCCAATACTATTGTTTATATCCTACCTGCCTTTTAAAGTATTATACTTAATCTCTGATATATTTTATTACTTATTATATTATGTTATTCGATACAGAAGAAAAGTTGTAAGAAAAAATTTAGAATTATCAAAAGTATCTAACAATAATAAGGATTTGTTAAGGATTGAAAAAGAGTTTTATAGACACTTAACAGATGTATTTTTTGAAATGTTTAAGTTTTATAGTATCAAGCCTGAGGAAATGAAAAAGAGATTTTATATCGAAAATCCTGAAATATTTTATGATTTTGAAAAAAAGAATAAAAGCGTAATGTTTATGACTTCTCACTATGGCGGATTCGAATGGTTTTTGTCAATAACATATCACGTTCCTCAACTTCCTTTTGCTGTATATACACCATTATCAAATAAAAGTTTAGAAGTATTAATAAAGAAGTTTAGATTAAGACATGGTTCAAAATTAATTTCAAGATATGAAGCAGGATCCTACATTAAAAAACAACTTAAAGAAAATAAATTATTCTTGTATGGAATGGCTGCTGATCAATCTGCACAAATTAGATCAATCACCTATTGGAAAGAGTTTTTAGGAATTAAAGTTCCTGTTTTTACAGGATCAGAAAGGATTGCGAAACAACACGATATCCCTGTTGTTTTCGGTAAAGTTGTAAAAGTTAAAAGAGGACATTATAAAGTGGTTGTTGAATTAATAACTGAGTTTCCAAATAAACACAAGGATTATCAAATTACAGACATCTATTTAAATAAACTTGAAAAACAAATTAGAGATATTCCAGAATATTATTATTGGACACACAACAGGTTTAAGCACATGAATAAAGCACCTAAAGATTAATTTGTCAATTGATTAACTAAGGTTTCAATTTCTTTAATAAGATCTTTAGCTTTATCAATAGTCTTAGCTTCACTGTAAATTCTAATAATTGGTTCAGTATTAGATTTCCTCAACTGAACCCAGCTTTCCGTAAAATCTATTCTTACTCCGTCTACTAAATCAAGATTCTCATTATTATATCTTTCAGCAATTTGACTTAAAATAGAATCTACATTTAATGATGGTGAAAGATT
>JABJFE010000032.1 GCA_018662905.1 Flavobacteriaceae bacterium | reverse complement strand
TATTTACACATCACCACTAATAACACAATTTTCGGGACTCAATTTCATGAGCTCCCAAAAACTAATACAAATTTAATATGTGATATGTCTTCTGATATTTTTTCAAGAGATATCGATTTTTCTAAATTTTCATTAATATATGCTGGAGCTCAAAAAAATATGGGGCCTGCAGGAACTACTTTAGTTATAGTTAAAGAAGAAATACTTGGAAAGGTTTCAAGAACTATTCCTTCAATGCTGGATTATAAAGTACATATTGATAAAGACAGTATGTTTAATACTCCTCCTGTATTTGCTGTTTATACTTCAATGTTAACTTTAGAGTGGCTTTCTAAAAACGGAGGGATTAAAGCAATCGAAGATAAAAACATTGAGAAAGCAAATTTACTTTACAACGCAATTGATTCAAATGATCTTTTTAATGGGTTTGCAAAAAAAGAAGATAGAAGTTTAATGAATGTAACCTTTAATCTTAATGACCAAAACCATAAGGAACATTTCGATCGTTTATGTTTGGAAGCCAACATAAGTGGAGTCAATGGACATAGATCTGTTGGTGGCTATAGAGCTTCAATTTATAATGCATTAGATATTAGCTCAGTTAAAGTTTTAATTGAAGCAATGAATCAACTTAATAAACTAGTTTAAAATTAAAAAATAATGATAAATGTTTTAGCAAACGATGGTATTTCTAACTCCGGAATTGAAGAATTAAAAAAATCAGGTTTCAATATTATTACTACAAATGTTGCTCAAGAGCAATTAGAGAATTACATTAATAAAGAAGACATTAGTGTAATCCTGGTTAGAAGTGCAACAACAGTGAGAAAAGAATTGATAGATAAATGTCCAGGTTTAAAAATTATTGGACGAGGTGGTGTTGGAATGGACAACATTGATGTTGAATATGCTAGAAGCAAAAACATTAGTGTAATTAATACACCAGCTGCATCTTCATCATCAGTTGCTGAACTAGTATTCGCTCACCTGTATAGTGGAGTAAGATTTCTCCACGAATCTAACCGTTCAATGCCATTAGATGGAGATTCTAATTTTAAAAAATTAAAAAAAGCCTATGCAAAAGGAGTTGAACTTAGAGGTAAAACATTAGGAATTATTGGTTTTGGAAGAATTGGTAGAGAAACTGCTAAAATTGCTATTGGAGCAGGAATGAATGTTCTAGCTTATGATAAATTCTTATCTGATACTACTTTGGAATTAGAATTTATGGGTGGTAAATCGATTAACATTGATATTAAAATATCGAAATTTGACGACCTTCTTAAAAACTCAGATTTTATTAGTTTACACGTTCCAGCACAAAAAAATTATGTTATTGATAAAAATCAATTTGAATTAATGAAAGATGGTGTAGGTTTAATAAACGCTGCTAGAGGTGGTGTTGTTAATGAAGTTGAATTAGTTAATGCATTAGACTCTGGAAAAGTTTCATTTGCAGGATTAGATACTTTTGAAAACGAACCAAAACCTGAAATTAAATTGTTAATGCATCCTAGAATTTCTTTAACTCCCCACATCGGAGCTGCAACAAATGAAGCACAAGATAGAATTGGTATAGAATTAGCTCAACAAATTGCAGAAATTTTAAAATAAATGTTAGAAAAGTTAAAGAATAAATGGGAAATTGAATCGAATTTTCAGGTTATTATAATTTTAATTGTTTTTGCTGTCACTGGTTCTGCTGCTGCCAAAATATCTGGTCCAATTACCTCATATTTTGAGTTAGATAATGTTCATGTTTTATTATACTGGCCAATAAGATTATTAATTGTATTTCCTGCATATCAATTAATGCTAGTCTTCTTTGGACTTCTTGGAAGTATAATTGTAAGTGTTTTTACATTTCAGATAAATAAATACTATTATAATTTCTTTTTAAAAATGTCAATTATCTTTTCTAAAAAAATGATAAAATATCTTTCTTTTGGAATCTTATTTAACGATTAATTTTTTTAATAAAAGAACTTTTTGAGTCCATTAATTTCTTAACTTTTGGAGCAATTACAAACGAACAATAGGGAGCATTACTATTTAAATTAAAATAGTCATGATGATAATTTTCTGCTAAATAAAAAACAGAATTATCTTCAATTGTTGTTACTATATCATTTTTAAAAGTTCCTTTTAAATTTAACTCTGAAATATAACTTTCTATTATTTTAATTTCATCTTCATCATTGGTAAATATTGATGATCTGTATTGGGTTCCAACATCATTACCCTGTCTATTTAGAGTCGTTGGGTCATGAGTTGAAAAAAAGACAGCTAATAAGTCATTAAACGAAATAACAGAAGAATCGTATTCAATTTTAATTACTTCAGAATGACCTGTTGTTCCAGTACATACTTGTTCGTATGTAGGATTAACAATATGTCCACCAATATAACCAGGCAATACAGACTTAACTCCATTAATTTTTTTAAAAATAGCTTCAGTGCACCAAAAACAACCACCACCAAAAATTGAAGTTTTAATCATATTATTTAATTGTTTTCATTTGTAAAATTAGTTTAAATTTGTATTCGTTTTAAATTATTTAATAAAAAAAATGAAAAAGTTTTCTATTATATTTTTTATATTATTTGTAACATTTAATTATTCTCAAAATAGAAAAGAAATTGAAATCATCAGATTTGATAATCCGCCGAAAATTGATGGAATAATTAATGATTCTCAGTGGAAAAACCTAGAAGCTGCTACAGGATTTGAAAGATGGATGCCTAATAATGGACAGAAAGAAAGAGAAGGTTACGAGTCTTTTATTTATTTAGGCTATGATGATACTGGAATTTACATAGCTGGAAAATTCAATGACCCTAACCCTTCTTCACTTCCAAGAGAGTTCAGTCAAAGAGATGATATTTGGGAAGTGAATGCCGAATCTTTTTGGCTTAGTATTAATACAAATGATGATAATTTAAACGATCAAGGTTTTCAGGTTACCAGTGCCGGCACACTGGGCGATACTTACACATCCGGTGAATTTTCTGAGGAGGATTGGAATTTTGATACTGTTTTTGAAGCTAAAGTTTCAATTGATGAAAATGGGTGGAACATGGAAATGAAAATTCCTTACAGCGCTCTTAGATTTCCGTCTTCTGATATTCAATCGTGGGGAATTCAATTTTCAAGAAGAATAATTGAATTTGGTGAATTTTATACATGGAATTATATTAATACCAAGACATCCACATTTAGAGAATCTTTAGGTCTATTAAAAGGACTAAAAAACATATCACCTCCTACCCGTCTATTCTTCTATCCCTATTTACAATCTTCTGTAGATTTAAATAAAAACAATCGACCATTAAGTGGATATTCTGCAGGAATGGATTTAAAGTACGGAATCAGTAATAATTTTACTTTGGATGCCACATTAATACCTGATTTTGGACAAGTTGCTTTTGATGAAAAAGAATTAAACTTAAGCCCATTCGAGCAAAAATTTGATGAAAATAGAGCTTTTTTTACTGAGGGGTCTCAGTTGTTTAAAAAAGCAGATACTGGTGGCTTTAGAGGAGGAAACTTTTTCTACAGTAGAAGAATTGGTGATGATGTTAATTTAAACATGGATGAATTAATTGAAGGCAATGAAGAATTAATAAGTTACGATACTAAAGCAAAACTTGTTAATTCAATTAAATTGACTGGAACTACAAATTCAGGACTTAGCATTGGAATAATTAATTCAATTACTGAAAAAGCTTATGCTAATGTCAAAAACCTAAACACTCAAGAAATAAAAAATAAACTAATAGCTCCATTAACAAATTACAATGTGCTTTCGCTAAGTCAAACAGCTTTAAATGAATACTCTACATTTTCATTTTTAAATACTAATGTTAACAGAGGAAGTGATTTTAATAATTCTAATAACAGTGCATTAGTAATTGACTTATTTGATAATAAAAGAAAATTTAATTTTAATGCCAGCGTATTCCAAAGCAATTCTAAGTCCTTTTCTGAAATAAAAGGATTTAGAGGAGGTATAAGCCTAAGTGAATTAACTGGAAGTCTCAGATTTGACATAGGATGGAATGGAGTAGATTCTAATTATTACCAAAATGATCTTGGTTATTATAATTTAAGAAATGATCAAAGACTTTGGACGAGAATTAAATACATGACATTTGAACCATCGAAACTGTTCGAAAAAGTAGAAGGCTATTTATGGATGAGTGAAAGAAGTCGGTTTTTTCCTAAAATTTTAAAATCAAGAGGAGCAAGAATAGGAATTGAAGCAATCTCTCTAAACTTAGAGCAAATTAAAGCAAGTTTTGATTATACTTCAAAATACAAGGATTTTGAAGAAACTAGAAAAGAAGATTTTTTTATATATCAACCTGCTGAATACGAATTAGAATTTAGTTACAGATCTGATACTAGAAAAAAACTAGTTTATGGATCAGGCATAGAACATTCTTATGGTGTAAATGAGCAATTTAACGAAGATAGTAGTGAAACTGAAATTGAATTTTACTCTGGATACAGGTTGTCTAACCAATTTAAAGTTGAATTAGGCATTTCAAATGGAATAAGTAAGAACGAAATTGGATATGTTTTTGATGAAAATGACGATATATATTTTGGTAATCGAAAAGTGAAATTTACTGAAAATAATATTTCATTAAACTACAACTTCGATTCTTATAAATCACTAAGTTTAAAACTTAGACAATTTTGGAGTTCAGCACTTTACAAAGATGACTTTTTTAAACTAAAATCCGATGGGAATAGATCTGTTTCAGATAAAAACACTTCTGACTATGATCCTAATACAAATTTTAATCTATGGAATCTAGATTTAAGTTATGACTGGGAATTTGCACCAGGAAGTAAAATTACATTTCTTTACAGAAACAACATTTTTAATGAAGATAATTTATCAGGTATTTCTTACTACAAAAGCACAAAAGAATTATTTGAAAAACCAATAAATCATCAACTTTCGTTAAGAATAAATTACTTTATTGATTTTAATTTATTAAAAAAGAAAAAAGTTTAGAATGATTTTAGTTAAAAACATATCGAAAACTTACAATAATAAAAAAGTTATAGATAAAATTAACCTTGTTATAAATAAAGGAGAAATTGTTTCAATCATAGGTCCATCGGGAGCTGGAAAAACTACTCTTCTAAATCTTATAAGCACGCTTGACGTTCCTGATAAGAATAATGATTCAATAATTAAAATTAATGATATTGATGTATTGAATTTAAATGATACAAATCTATCTAAGTTCAGAAACACTCAAATTGGATTTATATTTCAATTTCATGAACTTCTTCCGGAATTTACTGCTTTAGAAAATGTAATTATACCAGCAATTATTAAAGGAGAAAAGAAAAGTATTTCAATAAATAAGGCAAAAAATCTCTTAGAAACACTAGGTCTTTCAAATATAATTAATCAATTTCCTTCTCAGCTTTCGGGAGGTGAACAACAAAGAGTTGCTGTCGCTAGAGCATTAATTAACGAT
>JABJFE010000094.1 GCA_018662905.1 Flavobacteriaceae bacterium | reverse complement strand
ATACCAAGCTTATGTAATGAATGGATTCATTTCTTATAATGGAGCTTATAAATTAAAAGGAACAAATGGACTTAGATCTGGAAGACAAAAAGGTGCTGAATCTGTAGGAAGCAATGCAAATTTTGCTGCTAGAGTTGACTATTATGGACTACCTGGTCTTAAATTTGGTTTAAGTTTATACAACGGAAAAACACAAACGACTGATAAAAGTGTTGTAGGTTCTCAGGTTGGATTATCTATGATTGGATTTGACGCTAGATATGTAAAAAATCGTTTTTCTGCAAGATCGGAATACATAAATGCTTCACTTTCAGATACAGACAAGTACAATCTTGCATCGGGAAAGGATTTGGGTTCGAAAATGAGTGGATATTATGTAGAGGGGGCTTATAATTTACTTCCATTAACAGCTAGACAAAAACTTGATGTTTTTTTAAGATATGAAGATTTTGATACTCACGCTGAGGTTGCAGGAAATTTAACTAAAAACGAATCTTTTCACAGAAAAGAAACTACTTTTGGTTTTTCTTATCATTTAGCTGACGGAGCTGTCTTTAAAATGGACTGGCAATCAAAAGGTACAGCTGTTCCTGATAGCGAATCAAAAGGTCAATTTAATATGGGTATTGGTGTATTCTTTTAAAAAATTCAAATAATTAATTAGTAGATGGGACTGCATAGAAAAATAAATTGGAGCTTTGTTTTGTTATATTTTGTAGTAATACTATGCAGTTCTTTTTCTAATCATGAAAATGTTTTATACAAAAACATTTTAAAAAAAGTAAAAAAAGAAATTTCTAAAGTTTTTGTATTAGAAGATTTTGAATTGAATCCAGTACAAATTCAGCCTATTAATGAACTAACTGCAGATTTTTCTGGAAATAGACTTCTAGAAATTTCCTCTAATGACATTAAGCTTGGTTATGCATATGTCGGAACTGCACCAAGTAAAACTGAAACTTTTGAGTATTTAGTTCTTTTTGATAATCAATTTGTGATCAAAAAAGCAAAAGTTTTGTTATATCGAGAAAGCTGGGGAGGTGAAATTGGCAGTAAAAGATGGTTGAAGCAGTTTCTTTTAAAGGGTACAAATCATAAATTTATTTACAGACAAAATATTTCGGCAATTTCTGGTGCAACTATATCAGTTAAATCTATGACCAATGCTGTAAATGAATTATTAAGTTCTTTGAATTTTTTAATTCAAAACAAAATAATATAGTATTTTTGCCCGGTGCTCAAAATAAACAGTCTTTCTGATCTTTCAAAAGAACTAAAATATTTAATTGCAACTTTTGTAATAGTAACAAGTATTGGGTTTTTATCAAGTGTTGCTTTTGTTGATTATTCAAACAGTACTACACCTGATGGTTTAGTTGAGCAGTATAATGGAAATGAATCTATTGAAGATGACATTGAAGTTATGAAATTCAAAAAAAGCGAAAGAGAAATTTTAACAATTATTCACTCTCATATACTTTCAATGTCTGTCATCTTCTTTTTGATGGGTTTACTTGTGTGTTTTACAAATACTAATATTAAATTAAAGCTCTTTTTAGCTATCGAGCCATTCGTTTCAATTTTACTAACTTTCGGAGGTATTTATTTGCTATGGCTTGATCTTCTATGGTTTAAATATGTGGTAATATTCTCAGGAATTTTAATGACATTATCATTTTTATTATCTGCTTTTTTGATATTAAAAGATCTAAAGTTATTTCAACCTAAAATTTAGTATATTTGCATGCAATTAATAAGTTAATTGCTATGAAATTCCCAAAACAAAAATTTATTGGAACTGGACTAACTTATGATGATGTATTATTGGTACCATCGTATTCTGAATGTCTTCCCAATCAGGTTGATTTAACAACCAAATTCTCTAGAAATATTAATTTAAATATTCCTATAGTTTCTGCAGCTATGGACACAGTCACAGAAAGTAAAATGGCTATTGCAATGGCTCAAGAGGGTGGTTTAGGAGTTTTACATAAGAGCATGTCTATTGAGCAGCAAGCTGATAAAGTAAAAAGAGTTAAAAGATCCGAATCGGGAATGATTTTAGATCCTGTTACATTGAGTGAAAATTCTTTAGTTGCTGAGGCTAAACATTGTATGAAGGAATACAGTATTGGTGGAATCCCTGTTGTTGATGCTGATAATATACTTATAGGAATAGTTACCAACAGAGATTTAAGATTTGAAAATGATAATAATAAAAAATTATCTGAAGTAATGACTAAATCTAATTTAATTACAGCTAATGAAGGTGTTACAATGGGTGAAGCTGAAATTATTTTACAAAAACATAAAATAGAAAAACTTCCAGTTGTAAATAAGCAAAATAAATTACTTGGGTTAATTACGTTTAGAGATATTCAAAAATTATTTTTAAAACCAAAATCTAATAAAGATTCTTTTGGTAGATTAAAAGTTGCTGCTGCTATAGGCGTTTCAAATGACTCAATAAAAAGATGTCAAGCTCTATATAATGCAGGAGTTGATGCAGTTGTTATTGATACTGCTCATGGACACTCAAAAGGAGTTTTAAATATTTTAAAAAATATAAAAGAAAAGTTTCCGAAAATTGATGTTATTGTTGGAAATATAGCAACAGCTGAAGCAGCTAAATTTTTAGTTGATGCTGGTGCAGATGGAGTTAAAGTAGGTATTGGACCTGGTTCAATATGCACTACAAGAGTAATTGCAGGAGTTGGTTATCCACAATTATCTGCTATATATGAGGTTTCTAATGCAATAAAAGGTTCAGGTGTTTCTGTAATAGCTGACGGTGGAATTAAATATACTGGAGATATCACCAAAGCAATTGCTGCGGGGGCTGACTGTGTAATGTTAGGTTCTTTATTAGCAGGAACTAAAGAATCACCAGGAGAAACTATTATATACGAAGGAAGAAAGTTTAAATCATACAGAGGAATGGGTTCAATTGAAGCTATGCAAAAAGGTAGTAAGGATAGATATTTTCAGGATTCTGTCAATGAATCCAATAAGTTAGTTCCTGAAGGTGTAGTTGGAAGAGTTCCTTACAAAGGTGATTTAGTAGAAAGTATTCATCAATTTGTAGGTGGAATAAGATCTGGTATGGGTTATTGCGGAAGTAAAAATATTAAAGAACTTAAGGATAATGGAAAGTTTGTTCAAATTACGGGAGCTGGTATTAAAGAAAGTCATCCTCATAATGTCATGATAACTGCAGAATCACCAAATTATTCTAGATAATTTTATTTTGAAAGTATATTTATTTTTAATCAGTTTAATTTTTATTAGTTGTGATTTAATTGAAAAAAAACCTGATCAAGTTTTAGCTAGATTAGGCGATGATTTTTTTTATAAATCTGACTTAAAAGATGTGTTTCCGGACGAAATGTCTAGTGAAGACAGTATAATTTTTGTTAAAAATCTTATTAATAACTGGGCAAAAGAAAAATTACTTTTTAATAAAGCTTTAGTAAATCTTGGAGATGAGAAACAAGAAAATTTAAATCAATTAATTGAGTCTTATAAAAATCAATTGTTTTCATATTCATATCAGGAAAAAATAGTTAAATCTTCAATGGATACTTTCGTTACTGAAGAATCAATTAAAGATTATTACAATAAAAACAAACTTAATTTTAAACTTAATCAGGAAATTGTAAATGCTAGATATTTAAAAATTAACAGTGAAAATTATAATTTAAAAGATGTTATAAAAAGATTTCGAAGATTCAAAGATAATGATAAGTTGTTTTTAGATTCAATATCTCTTCAATTTTCATCTTATTATTTTAATGACTCTTTATGGATAAATAAAGATGTTTTTTTTAACAAATTACCAGAGATAAATAAAAGATTAAAACAAAATATTGTTAAAAACAAACTATTTTATAGATTACAAGATTCTTTGGAACTATATTTGATCAATATTAAAGATTATAAACCTAAAAATGATATTGCACCATTTGATTTTATTAAATCAACATTAAAGCAAGTGCTTTTGAATAAAAAAAAATTAGAGTTTATTAGTAAATTGGAAAAAGAATTAATAGAAAATGCTCTTCAACAAAATGAATTTGAATTTTATGAAACTAACATATAACAACTTAATAATTTTTTTATTTTTTAGCTTTTATAGTTTTAGCCAAGAAATAGTTAATACAAATTTTCAAACTAAAATTAAAATAGACGGAGTTTCCGCAGTCGTTGGTGATTACGTTATTTTAGAATCAGATGTTGATAAAACTCTAATTGATCTTCAATCTCAAGGTGTTTCTACACAAAATATTACTAGATGCAGTCTTTTAGGGAAATTAATGGAAGATAAGCTATACGCACACCATGCGGAACAAGATAGTTTACAAGTTGATAATAACTCAATTTACTCATATGTAGATAGAACTATTGATTATTTTGTTGATCAAATTGGAAGTATGGAAAAAGTACTTGAGTTTTATAAAAAAAATGACGAACAGATTTTTCGTTCTGAATTATTCGAAATAAACAAAGTGAGACAACTTTCTGAACTAATGCAAAATAAAATTGTTGAAGAAATAGAAATAACACCTGACGAAGTTCGTCAGTTTTTTTATTCTATTCCAAAATATGAGAGACCAGTTTTTGGAGCAGAGTTAGAATTAGCTCAAATTGTAATAAATCCAAAAGTTTCTGAAGACGAACAAAATAAAGTTATAAGAAGACTTGAAACTATTAAGAATGATATTGTAGTTAATGGTTCTTCATTTGCTACAAAAGCAATTTTATATTCACAAGATCCTGGATCTAGATCAACTGGAGGTATGTATACATTGAATAGAAATAGACCTACAATGCATAAAGAATTTAGAGATGCAGTATATAGACTAAGAGAAGGTGAGGTTTCAGATCCTTTTGAAACCGAAAGCGGTTGGCATATTGCAAAAGTTGAAAAAATTAGAGGACAAGAAGTTGATGCTAGACACATACTTTTAATTCCAGAAGTTACAAACGAAGCGATAGTTGAAGCTAAAAGAACAATAGATTTAATTAGAAAGAGAATAGTTGACGGCGAATTATCTTTTTCTGAAGCTGCAAAAGAACTTTCTGATGAAGAAGAGACTCGAAGTAATGGTGGAGTTTTAATTAATCCAACAACAGGAGATACGCGTTTTGAATTAACAAAAATGGATCCAGTACTTTATAGTCAAGCTCAAAGAATAAAAGACAATGAAATATCAATGCCTTTATTGGATGAAGATCAGAGAGGGTTAAAAAAATATAAAATAATAAAAGTTAGCAATAGATTTGATGAGCATATTGCAGATTATTCAAAGGATTTTATTAAAATTAAAGAATTAGCCTTAAAGGAAAAACAGCTTAAAAGAATTCAAAGTTGGATGATAGAAAAAATTGAGGATACATACATTAATATAAACAAAGATAATCAAGACTGTAATTTTACTAATAAATGGGTGAAAAATTAATTTCCTTTCTAGTTTCAACTCGACTTACTGCTATTTTATTTATCGTTTTTGCTTTAGCCATGGCAATCGGTACATTCATAGAAAACGACTATGGTACAGTAACTGCGAAAATTTTAATTTATAATGCTACATGGTTCGAACTTATTTTAGGTGTATTTGTATTAAATTTTTTATTTAATATTAAAAGATACAATCTTTTAAAGTTTAATAAATGGCCAGTTTTAATGCTTCACCTATCATGGATACTTATTATACTTGGTGCTTTTGTAACTAGATATATTGGATATGAAGGAGTAATGCCAATTAGAGAAAACACTTCTTCAAACACTTTTCTTTCTGAAAAAACTTATTTAACTGTTTTAGTAGATGGAGAACATCAGGGTCAGCCTGCACGTAAGACAATACAGGATGATTTACTTTTATCTGAACATACTAATAATTATTTTGAGTTGAATTATGAGTTTTCAGGTCAAGATTTTACTATTGAATATTTAGATTTCATTGAAGATGCAACAGAAGGATTGGTTGAAGCTTCAACTGGTGAAAAATATTTAAAAATAGTTGAGGCAAGTAAAGGTAATAGACACGAACACTATTTAAGATCAGGCGAAGTTACAAGTATACATAACATTTTATTCTCATTAAATAGTCCAACAGAAGGTGCTATAAATATTACAGAGAATGAAGGAGAATTATTTATAAATAGTCCTTTTGATGGAGATTTTATGCGAATGGCTGATCAGTTCCAAGGAACTCTCAATAAAGATGAAAATCAACCTCTACTATTAAGATCACTTTATAATTCTGCAGGTCTTCAGTTTGTTTTTCCAGACCATGTTGTTGAAGGGAAATTTGAAATAGTAAAATCTGAAGATATAACACAACAAGATGGCTTATTTGTAAAGATATCTTCAGGAAATGAATCAAAAATTTTAGGTTTGTTAGGAGCAAAAGGAATTGCTAATGACCCAAAAAAAATAAGTCTTGCAGGCTTAGATTTT
>JABJFE010000092.1 GCA_018662905.1 Flavobacteriaceae bacterium | reverse complement strand
AACTTGTACCATTGAACAATAGTAAAGCTTCACTATTAGCAAATAAAATTTCATTTTTAGAAGTTTCTGAAATTTTCCAATTTTGATTTGCAGCACTATATTCTTGAGGAGTGTAAGACTGTATAGGTGGAAACGATTGTGAATAAATCGAAAGACTAAAGAAAAAAAGAATTAAAAATTGTTTCAAAATACTGGTTATTAGTTATTTAAGATCTATACTTTAAATAACTGAAATGTAAATTTAATATAAAAATTTAAAAATTAAAATAAAATGTATAGTTAACGCAAATCAAGAAAATTAAAACTATTATTAAAAAATTTAAAAATAAAATACAAATGTTTTATTTTGGAATGATTATTGGTTTAGTGTTTAATATGAAAAATAAAAGAAGAGAGTTTTTGAAAAATGTGTGCCCATCTGTAGCACTAGCATTCTTTGGTGTAACTATGCTTGAAGCTTGTTCTTCAGGGGGTGATGATAACGAGATTCCTTCCGGAGGCGGTAGTGGAGGTGGAAATAGTAATGACAAAGGTTACTCAGTAAGCGGTAATACTGTAGTTATCACATTAAATAATTCAAATTTTACATCAATTGGTAGTAATGGATGGATGAATTTCTCAGCAGAAGGTATGCTAATTTTAAAAATTGATGCATCTACCTACAGAGCTTTTACAAATTCTTGTCCTCACCAAGGAAATTCAAGTCAGTGGAGTTACAACACTTCTCAAGACAGGTTTGTTTGTGGAGCTCACAATAACAGCTATCCAACAGATTGTTCAACTTCAGGAACAGCTGGTGGTCCATTAAAATGTTTCACTACAAGTTTGAAGGATGGAAAATTAACAGTGGTTAAATCATAAGTCAAATAATTTGATAATTTAAAAATGCAAAGAAAATTGCATTTACAATTAAAAGGTGAATTGAATATGTAAATTCCTTTTCAATTATTTTAAATTGAAATACAATTTGAGTAAGTATCCCTATTGCAAACCAACCAATATAGTTTTGAACAGGAACTGTTGGAAGATCAAATATCCAAAACCCTAACAATGGTGCAACAGGTTCTATTAATAAATCTAATAATATCATAAATATAGCCCCCATTAAGACAGACAAGTACTTGTTTTTAAAAATAAAACAAGATAACGAGCCAGTAATAAATGTTAGTATTATCCAGTTAACACCAATAAGAACTGGAACTCCTAGAATTTTAGCACCTAAATTATCTAAATAAATATAGTCACCAAAAATAAGCCCATAGTTTACACCCAAAATTTCTGAAATCATTCCTATAAAAAATATCAAAAATGCTGATTTGAGCTCAACGCTTTCAAGTCGTTTTTGATTAATGAACAGTAAAACAAATGAAATAAAAAGATTAACAGGTGTGAATGCTAAAAAAAATTCTTTATTTCCATATGAAATACCTATCATTCCACAAATATGAAACAACCATATTATGAATACGGAAATTTTTAAAGTGATATTATTAGGTATTAATAAATTCATTTATTTTTAATTAATTGTGATACAATTTTTGCAGACAACAAGCATAATGGAATCCCTCCACCAGGATGGACACTGCCTCCGCAAAAATATAGATTTAATATTTTATTTGAAAAATTTGGGTGCCTTAAAAAAGCTGACATTAAATTATTACTGGAAGATCCATACAAAGATCCCATATACGACTGAGTATTAGATTCAATAGTTTTAGGAGTATATACTTTCTCATATTCAATATAATCTTCTAAATCGATATTTAGCAATCTATTTATTTTTTTTAAAATATTACTTTTCACTTCATCAATCATATTATCCCAATCTTGACCAGAATCGTTTGGAGAATTAATCATTACAAACCAATTTTCACAATTATCTGGAGCATCTCCTTTTACATCTTTTGATGTAATATTAATATAAACAGTTGGGTCACTAAAAATGGATTTTTTTTCAAAAATTGATTGAAATTCTTTTTTGTAATCATTTGAGAAAAAAATATTGTGTAAATCTAGATTTTTAAATTCCTTATTAATCCCCCAATAAAATATTAAAGCAGAGCTTGATCTTTCTTGGCTTAATGTCTTTTCTGGTTGATAGTAATTCTTTAATAAATTCCTGTAAGTCGGAACAATATCCATATTAGAAACAACAATATCACTGCTATAAGATTCTTCTCCAACAGATACACCAATAGCTCTTTTACCTGAGACTAATATTTGTGACACAAAGCTATTAAACTTAAAATCTATTCCTTGTCTTAAAGCTAAATCATACAAAGATTTTGTAATATTATTCATTCCTTTATCAGAAACATAAGTTCCATACTCTTGCTCAAGATGTTGAACTAAAGTCATCATTCCTGGTGTTTTATAAGGTGAAGATCCGTTGTAGGTTGCAAAACGATTGAAGAGCTGAACTAAATGTGGTTCTTTCAATTCGAGTTCGTTAACTTGATTAAGTGTTTTATTAATTTGAAATGAAAAAACATTGCAAAGACCTATTAACAAATCTTTAGATAAATAAGTTTTTAATTTGTGTAGTGATTGTTCTAAAAACATACTTTTAGTCAAATCATACTTTCTTTTAGCATTAAGAAGATAAGTAGAGATTGTTGATTCTTTTACTCCCAGAACCTTGTTAATTTCATTTATAAATTTAGATTTTTCTGAATATGCGTTAAGCTTTGTTCCGTCATCCCAAAAATACCTACAGGATATATCTTTTTTTTTATAATTAAAATAATCTCTTGGGTTTTCGTTAAACAGATCAAATAGCTCATCTATAAAATGAGGCATTGTAAGTAAAGATGGTCCTGCATCAAATCTATAGGGGCCCAAATCAAAGCTTGCTAATTTACCACCAGGATAATTATTATTTTCAAAAACTGTGACATCATAATTCATTGATCTAAGCCTTAAAGCTGTAGCAATTCCCCCAATACCAGAACCTATAATAATTGCTTTTTTCAATGTTTAAATACTTTAATCTTTTTTTCAATAATTTCAAATCTAACAAACAAGTCCTCTTTATACCAATTTCTTTGTCTTGTTTTTTTAACTATTTCGGCATGATTTTTATTTTTATACGCAAAATCAATAACAGATTCAACATTATCCCATATACTAAATGTCGCTTGTTGAATAAATGGAAGTTCACCAATACCTTTAAACCAAATAACACCAGAAGCATTTTTTATTGCATTAGAAGCTTTAGGAACAGATTTCCAAAACTCAAATAGCTTTCCAAAGTTTAATGTAGCTCTAGTTATAATAGCAATTTTATTGGATTTATCTACAGGAACATTCTTTCCTTTAAAAGGATTCACTCCATCCCATTTACCATGACTATGGATAGGGTTCAAAAAATAATCCTCTCTAGAAAAAGCTTTCTTTGAAATAAGCAAAGAATGATTACTGCTACTAATAAAATCGTCAGCACTTAATCGATCTTTCCATACACAAAGTATTGAATAAGTGCTAAAGTCAGGGTAAAGACTGAACCCTGCTCCAGCTCCTGTTCCAAGTAATTTAAAAAAACTAAGTCCAGAGACTTTATTCATTAGCTCAAAAGCTAAATACATTTGCTTAAATGCCCAAAATTTATTTGTGTTGTATTTGAAAAATGAAATAGTTGTAACCACTAATTTTAAATATAAGATGATTTTAAAAGTGAAATAATTTTTGTTTTAATATTTGATTTAGCAAAAGAAGCTTCCATTGAGTTGATATTTACTTTTAAAAAATGACTCTTAATCCATTTAAAATGAGTTCCTAAAATATTATACTCTTTATTTAAATTAGTATCAGAAATTGTCCTTCCATCAGTGTTGATACTTATTGAAAACTCATTATTATATAAAAAATCAACAGGATGATCCTTAAAGCTATCATAAACTTTTGTAACGATGTTACTGGTTAAACAAAGCTCTAAATGGATGTTATTTTCTTTTAATTTTTTTAATAAAGATTTGTTCTCAACACTTCTAACACCATGACCAATTCTTGAGGGTTTTAGTTTTTCTAAACTCTCTAAAACGCTATTAGCCCCTAAAGCTTCACCTGCATGAGCTGTACAATATATATTACTTTCTTTTGCAAGTTTAAATGCCTGAATATGATTATCAAGAGGAAATCCTGCCTCGTCAGCAGCAATATCAAACCCCACAACATTATCACCTGAAAAATCTTTAATTAAGTTAATTGTTTCTAGGCTTTGTTTTTCAGAGTAATGTCTTAGTGTACATAAAATTAAATTAACTTCAATACCTGTGATTTTAGATTTTTCTATTGTTTTTTTACTTATAATCTCAACAACTTGCATAGGACGTAATCCCTTGTTTAAATGAAGAAGAGGGGCAAATCTAATTTCTGCGTATACAACGTTATCAGCTTTAAATTGATCAAAAATATCCTCTACAATAATATCAAGTTCTTCTTTTGTTTGCATATATTCTAATGCTCTGTCAGCGCATTTAATATAGTCTTTCAGACAGCTGCAAGAAGTGCCAATGAATTGGGTCTGAAAGTCATCATAGCTTATTTTAGGATTGATTTTTTTTAACGCCTTATAACTAAGGCAACAATCTAAATGAACGTGTAATTCAACTTTCGGTAAACTATTAAAATTAGAATTCATTATTCAACAAAATAAAGAGAATTTTGAGAACCTGTCCCATCACAAATACTCACAACATACAAATTAGAATTATTATTATCCTCAATATTATTATATATATTTTTATTTAAGATATTATTAGTAAATGTGGGGATTGTATTACTATGGCCAACCACTAAAATAGTTTTGCCTCTATTTTTGGAAATAAATTTATTGTAATTAATCTTAGAAGGTTTATAAATTACAAGTTTAGTTCCGTCTTCAGAAAAAGGTTTTATAGTTTCTAAAGTTCTGTTATAGTTAGTAGAATAAATAATATCAAAATCTATATTTTTAAAAAACTCTTTCCATTTAAGTGATCTTTTTATCCCTAAAGAGTTTAAATGAGGATTAGTATTATTCTTATTGGTCCTGTCTTTTTCAGCATGTCTAATAAGATATATATTCGTACACTCTGAGTTCTTATTAGTTTGTCCTTGAACTGAAAAACAAATTAAAAGACAAAAAAAGATTATAATATTTTTCATATTAAACTTTAAAATTTGATGGTAGCTCAAATAATTCAAGATCAAAACTTTTTAAAGAAGCTAATAGATGATCGAATATATCTGCAACAATATTTTCATAGTTTTTCCATTCTTTATCACTAACAAAAGCATAAATCTCCAGTGGAACACCTTGAGATGTAGGAGTTAATTGACGACACATTATAGTCATTTCATTATTAATCAATTCATTTGCAACTAAATATTCTTCAATATACTTTCTAAACAACCCAATATTTGTGAGATTTCTACCGTTTATTTTATCATCAAATTCGATATTTAATTTTGAATTATGGTTACTGATTTCTTTTTCGATTGAAGCAACATAGCTAGATAAAAGTGCAATATTTGTTAATTTTGAAACTTCATCTTTATTCATAAATCTGATTGAAGATCCTTTAATCAATAAAGCTCTTTTAATTCTTCTACCATTAGAATCACTCATTCCTCTCCAATTTTTAAATGAATCAGAAATTAATTTGTAAGTGGGAATTGTTGTTATGGTTTTATCAAAGTTTTGAATTTTCACAGAGTTTAAATTAATCTCTATCACATCGCCGTCAGCACCAAACTTTTCCATCGTTATCCAATCCCCTATTCTAATTAAATCATTTGAGCTTAACTGAACGCTTGCAACGAATCCTAATATAGTGTCTTTAAAAATTAATAAAATAACTGCTGAAAGCGCACCCATTGCTGTAAGAAAAGTTCCTACGTCAGTTCCTGTAAGAATTGAAAATATTACTATGATAGCCGTAAACCAAACTAGTATCATAGCTACTTGAATAAAACTCTCAATTGGTTTACCCTTCAAAGAGTCTACCGTTTTAAAAAAATCTTTAGTAGCATTCAAAAAATTTCTAATGATCCAAACTAATAGAATAATAAAATAGATTTCTAAAACTAAAACAGCATAGACAAGTAAAGCTTGAAAATCTTCAAACCAAAATGGAGAAATCCAATATAGAAAAAACAGAGGAATTAGTCTAGATAAATAAATTTGAATTTTGTTTCTGATTAAAAAATCATCAAAATTAGTTTTAGATTTTTTTGAAATTTGTTCAAGAAAATTAATTATAATTTTCTTTGATAAAAAGTTAATGATAAAAACAGAGATAAAAATTAATACTGAAACTAAAATTAAATTTAAAATTTCTGCATAAAACTCTGGCAATTGTAGATCAATTAAAAGATCATAAAACAAGTTATTTAGTTTCATTGAGTTGTGTGTTTTTAATTACTTTGTTAAAACAGTTCGTCCTGAGATTGAGCTTTTTTTAAACCTAAATGATCATAAGCTAATTTAGTAACCTCTCTTCCTCTTGGTGTTCTAAGGATAAAACCCTGCTGAATCAAAAAAGGTTCATAAACCTCTTCAATAGTTTCAGCGCTTTCAGAAACTGCAGTTGATAATGTATTAATACCTACGGGACCTCCCTTAAATTTATCGATAAGGGTTCTTAAAATTTTATTATCCATTTCGTCAAGACCGTTCTTATCAACATTTAATGATTTCAAAGCAAATCTCGTTATTTCCATATCGATAATTCCATTTCCTTTAATCTGAGCAAAATCTCTTACCCTTCTTAAAAGTGAATTAGATATCCTAGGTGTCCCTCTGCTTCTTCCAGCTATTTCAATAGCAGCAGAACTATGTATTTCAATATTTAATATCTCTGAGCTTCTTTCTACAATAGTTGAGAGTAGTTCAGTTTTATAATACTCAAGTCTACTATTGATTCCAAATCTAGCTCTCATTGGGGCGGTTAAGAGACCTGACCTTGTTGTCGCTCCAATTAGTGTAAATGGATTTAAATTTATCTGAACTGTTCTAGCATTAGGTCCAGTCTCTATCATTATATCAATTTTGTAATCCTCCATTGCAGAATATAAATACTCTTCAACTATTGGACTTAACCTGTGAATTTCATCAATAAACAAAACATCTCTAGGCTCTAAATTTGTTAGTAAACCTGCAAGATCTCCTGGTTTATCTAAGACAGGTCCAGATGTGACTTTTAAATTTACACCCAATTCATTAGCGACAATATGTGCAAGTGTTGTTTTTCCTAGACCTGGAGGTCCATGAAATAAAGTATGATCTAAGGCATCTGAACGTTGATTACATGCCTCAACAAAAACTTTAAGATTATCAAGAATTTGATCTTGTCCAGCAAAATCATCAAAAGATAGTG
The DNA here is from genome assembly GCA_018662905.1 of Flavobacteriaceae bacterium. GTDB lineage: Bacteria > Bacteroidota > Bacteroidia > Flavobacteriales > Flavobacteriaceae > MAG-121220-bin8. Next base: position 16,496 of record JABJFE010000092.1, on the reverse strand, counting down.
GCCTTAGGGCCTTGTCTATCTCTAATTCTTCACTATTAAAATCATTAACAGTAGGATCTAAATTTTCATTCATTTATCCAAATATAAGTAAAAGAAAAACGATATTTAAAACAATAAACTAGTGTTCAGTTTCTTTTTCGTCTTTACCAAGTGGAGTAGTTTGAAGAACAAAATCTTCTTTTTGACCAGGCTTACTGTAATCGTATGCCCATCTGTGAACGTGTGGTATTTCTCCAGGCCAGTTACCATGAATATGTTCAACAGGCGCAGTCCATTCCATAGTGTTTGATCTCCAAGGATTTTGTTCAGCTTTTTTTCCAAAGAACATACTTGATATAAAGTTATATAAAAAGACTAATTGAGCAGCACCTGCTAGCAAAGCAAAAACTGTAATTACGACATTTATATTAGCTAAATCATCAAAATAAGGAAAAGCAGTATTAGTATAATATCTTCTAGGCAAACCTGCCATTCCAATGAAATGCATTGGAAAAAACACACCATATGCAGCTATAGCAGTAATCCAAAAATGTATAAATCCTAAATTTTTATTCATCATTCTTCCAAACAATTTAGGAAACCAATGGTATACACCGGCAAATAGTCCATAAAGAGCTGAAATACCCATAACTAAATGAAAATGTGCTACAACAAAGTAAGTATCATGAATATTAATATCAAGTGTACTGTCACCAAGAATAATTCCTGTAAGACCACCAGTAATAAAAGTTGATACAAGGCCAATAGAAAACAACATCCCTGGATTAAATTGTAAATTACCTTTCCAAAGAGTAGTAATATAATTAAATGCTTTTACAGCTGATGGAATAGCAATTAAAAGGGTAGTAAATGTAAATACTGAACCAAGAAAAGGATTCATTCCAGATATAAACATATGATGTCCCCAAACAACAGTAGATAAAAATGCAATAGCTAAAATAGATGCTACCATAGCTCTATAACCAAAAATTGGTTTTCTTGAATTAGTAGCTATAATTTCGGATGTAATACCTAATGCTGGTAATAATACGATATATACTTCTGGGTGACCTAAAAACCAAAAAAGATGTTCAAATAATACTGGAGAACCACCTTGATAATGAAGAACTTCGCCTTGAACAAAAATATCGGAAAGAAAAAATGAAGTTCCAAAACTTCTATCCATTATCAACAATAATGCAGCTGAAAGCAAAACAGGGAAAGAAATAACTCCAATTATAGCAGTCACAAAAAATGCCCATATTGTTAAAGGAAGTCGGAACATAGACATTCCTTTTGTTCTTAAATTTATAACTGTAACAATGTAATTAAGTGATCCAAGTAATGATGAAGCAACAAAAATAGCCATTGAAATCAACCAAAGTGTCATCCCCATTCCCGAACCAGGTTGAGCTTGAGGCAATGCACTTAAAGGAGGATAAATTGTCCATCCTGCAGCAGCTGGTCCTGCTTCTACAAATAAAGATGCAAGCATGATCATACTGGAAAGAAAAAACAACCAAAAAGAAATCATATTTAAAAGACCAGAAGCCATATCTCTGGCACCAATCTGCAATGGAATTAATAAATTACTAAAAGTCCCACTTAAGCCAGCAGTTAGTACAAAAAACACCATTATAGTACCGTGGATAGTTACTAAGGCTAAATAAATATTAGGATCCATTACACCCTCAGGTGCCCAATCTCCTAAAAAAATATCAAAAACTGCAAAAGATTGTTCAGGCCAAGCTAGTTGAAGTCTAAATAATAGAGACATAGCCACACCAATAAAACCCATAAACAATACTCCTAAAATCAAATATTGTTTAGCAATCATTTTATGATCCTGACTAAAAATATATTTAGTAATAAACGTTTCTTTGTGATGATGGTGATCATCATGATTTGAATGCGGAATACTTGAAACTTCTGACATATTATATTATTGAATTACTTCTGAAAATATTTGCTGCTTAGCAACCCATTTTTCATAATCTTTTTCAGATTCAACTACTATTTTCATTTGCATATTATAGTGAGATGTTCCACATATTTTAGCACATAACAATAAGTAGTCAAATTGATATGGCTCCAGCGATTCTTCTCCTTTTGCAGTAAGCAATTTACTGTTTTCGAATCTAATTTTATTAATTCTATTTACCTTATCTACAACATCTGAATTCATTCTCATCTCATCTGTAGTTTTAGTTGGAGTAAAAGAAAATTCAGTAATCATTCCTGGAACACAATTCATTTGAGCTCTAAAATGTGGCATGTAAGCAGAATGCAAGACATCTTGAGATCTTAGTTTAAATATTACCTTTCTGTTAACTGGAAGATGGAATTCTTGAGTTACAACAAAGTCATCCATTCCGTTAGGATCAGATGAATCAATACCAATAGGGTTTTTACCATCAAAATCATTTAAGAATCTAACATTGGCATCTCCAAGAACGTTATCTTCTCCACCATATCTTGCTTTCCAGTTCCATTGCTGTGCATATAATTCCACAACTAAAGCATCCTCATCTTCTTCAAAGTTCATGATTTTTCCCCATGTAATCATTCCGTAAATAATTAAAAGAAAAAAGATAATAGCAGGGATAATTGTCCAAACAAATTCAAGTTTATTATCATGAGTGAAAAAATAAGCTTTTCGATTATTTATTCCTCTATATTGATATGCAAAAATATGTAACACAGCCTGAGTTAAAGTTTGTGCAAATAGAATAACAGCAAAAGATATCCAAAGTAATGTGTCGTAAGCTGGTCCGTGTGCAGATGCCGACTCAGGCAGAAGTACTTTTGAATATGTCCAAAAAGAATAAATAGTTACTGCATAAATAAAGACCAAAAAAGCAAACATTAATTTGCCGTTTAAATCGTTATCTTTTTCAGTAGCAATCTGAGAATCATCCTTTTTTTGTCCTAATTGAGACAGTTCAAATATCTTAGTGATTTGCCACAAGGCAATTCCTGTTAAGATTAAAATTGTTATTATAAGTAATACTGTCATTTAAAATATTTAGTAAACAAATTTTTCACTTTCTTTAATTAATGGGTCTCCTGACGGCTCTAAAGGAGCTTTTGATAGACTGTTAAATACCACATAAATAAATAATCCAGCAAAGAAAGAAATGCCTGAAAGTTCAGGAATTCCAATAAACCACTGATCACCAACTGTGGCTGGCATAATCATGTTAAAAACGTCAATGTAATGTCCAATTAAAATTATTATTCCTGTCATTACTATAAACCAATTAACTCTTTTATAATCACTATTCATTAACAATAGTAAAGGAAAAATAAAATTTAATGCAATCATACCGAAAAAAGGAAGATTATAATCTTCAATTCTTGTAATAAAGTAAGTAACTTCTTCAGGAATATTTGCATACCAGATTAGCATAAATTGAGAAAACCATAAGTAAGTCCAAAAGACACTAACACCAAACATGAATTTTCCTAAATCATGAATATGATTGTGATTTACCTTTTGTAAATAACCTTTTGATTTTAAATAAATCGTAATCAATGCAATAGTAGTAATCCCAGAAACAAACATACTTGCAAATACGTACCATCCGAATAATGTACTAAACCAATGAGGATCAACTGACATTATCCAATCCCATGACATCATAGATTCTGTAACTATAAAAAATGCTAAGAATCCAGCAGACCACTTGAAGTTTTTTGTATGGTTAGAAATATCTGAGGAATTATCTTGAGCTAAAGAATATTTTCTAGAAATATATCTATAAAAATTCCACCCTGCAATATAAAAAATAGCTCTAGCAATTAAAAAGGGTGAATTTAAATACCCTACTTTTCCTTGAATTATCTTATCATGAGCAACAACTTCAGGATCCATCCAAACAAAAAGGTGATTCAAGTGTAGTGAAGATAGAATCAATATTACTAATATGATTAATGTACCTGGAAGCAAATAAGCTGTGATTCCTTCCATCACTCTAAATAACAACGGAGACCAACCTGCTTGTGAAGCTCTTTGAATTGCATAAAAAGCCAAAGTACCTAATGATAAAAACATAAAAAATAATGCAGCTACATATAAAGCAGACCATGGACGATTTTGTAAATAATGCAGTAGGTGTTCATCATGAGATGATGAATGAGTATCCTCTTCATTATGATTATTGGCAGATACATGTGAATCATCAATTGCATGCGAATCCTCTAAGCTAAGTGTTTCATCTTCATGATGACCATCAGAATGTGAATCTGCAACCATTTCTTTAGCTTCTTCAATAGTTTTTGGTACAGAATAAAAACTAAAACCTAAGCCAAGGACACCTAATACCATCAAGGTGAGTGAGAAGATTTTTATATTTTTAGAAACGTGATACATTAATTTATTTTATTAATTTTTCTCTTAAACTTATTACATACTGTGAAATTTGCCATCTTTCTTTGGCATTTACTTGACTAGCATGAGAACCCATTAAATTTTTACCATACATTAAAACATGATAAATACTTCCTTCAGTTATATCTCTGTCGGCGTAACTTGGAATACCTAAAAACTTTTCATTTGTCATTAATATTCCTTGACCATCTCCCTTTGAACCGTGACAAACTGCACAATAAATATTGTATAACTCCTTGCCCTTTGATATATTTTCATCACTTGTTTCTAAAGGGGATAACAAATTGTTTTTTGCTAATTCATAACCTTCGTTAGTATCTAAATATTCATAAGGAACCCAACCTCTTGGGATGGTTCCTTCAACAGGAATTTGAGCTTCAATTCCATTAGCAAAAGCATCTGACTCTTCATATGTACTGTAACCTACAGATTCATACATGTTGGGAAAGAACTGGTAGTTAGGTTTTGATTTATCAAAACAAGACGCGGTTAAAACACTAAACAATATCATCACGCTAAAAAAAGTATATTTTTTCATTAGTTAGATTCTTTATTATCGATTATTTTAACTTCGAGTACATCTGTTTTTTTAACAGCTGCTTCTAATGCTTTTCCATCACCATGAAATTTGATTTCTATTAAAAACTTATCATCTGTCGTGGAGGGCATTGGATTTTCTGCTTCTTTGAAAGGCCATAATTTACTTCTTAAATAAAAAGTTATAACCATTAAATGGGCAGCAAAAAATACTGTAAGTTCAAACATAATTGGCACAAAAGAAGGCAAATTTTCAATAAATGAAAAACTTGGTTTTCCTCCAATATTTTGAGGCCAATCGACTATCATAATATAGTTCATCATGAAGATTGCAAAACAAAATCCAATACATCCATAAATAAAAGATAAAATAGCTAATCTAGTTGGCTTTAAACCTAAAGCTTTATCAAGTCCATGAACTGGAAATGGAGTATAAACTTCGTCAATTGAAAAGTTTGATGATCTCAAATCTTTGACAGCATCCATTAACTTATCATCATCATCGTATACGGCATGTAAAATTTTATCAGCCATTATTTTTTATCTCTATTTTTTTTATAATTATCACCCGAAGTTTTTAATATTGTTTTTACTTCAGCTTGAGCAATCACAGGAAAGGTTCTTGAGTATAATAAAAATAATACAAAAAAGAATCCAATGGTTCCTACGAATATTCCTACATCTACAAACGTTGGAGAAAACATTGTCCAAGAAGAAGGTAGATAATCTCTATGTAACGAAGTGACAATAATAACAAATCTTTCAAACCACATGCCAATATTTACAACAATTGAAATAAAAAACGAGAAAAGTATACTAGTTCTTAATTTCTTTATCCACATTAGCTGAGGAGAAAAGACATTACATGTCATCATCGCCCAATAAGCCCACCAATACGGACCTGTTGCTCTATTTAAAAAAGCATATTGTTCATATTCAACACCAGAGTACCAAGCAATAAAGAGTTCAGTTATATATGCTGTACCTACAATAGATCCAGTAATCATTATTACGATATTCATTAATTCGATATGCTGTACGGTTATATAATTTTCTAGATTAGAAACCTTTCTCATGATAATTAGCAATGTATTAACCATCGCAAATCCAGAGAATATTGCCCCTGCAACAAAATAAGGAGGGAAAATAGTTGTATGCCAACCAGGAATAACAGATGTAGCGAAATCAAAAGATACAATTGTATGAACTGATAATACTAATGGAGTTGCTAAACCAGCTAATACTAAAGAAACCTCTTCAAATCTTTGCCAATCTTTAGCTCTACCTGTCCATCCAAAACTAACTAAACTGTATATTTTTTTCTGAAAGGGTTTTACAGCTCTATCTCTTATCATAGCAAAATCAGGTAATAGACCCGTCCACCAAAACACTAGAGAAACTGATAAATATGTGGATATTGCAAAAACGTCCCACAATAAAGGAGAGTTAAAGTTTACCCACAACGATCCATATGCGTTAGGAATTGGTAATACCCAATATGCTAACCAAGGACGACCCATGTGTATTATAGGGAATAAACCAGCTTGAATTACAGAAAATATTGTCATGGCTTCAGCTGATCTATTAATCGCCATTCTCCATTTTTGTCTAAACAGTAATAAAACTGCAGATATTAATGTACCTGCATGTCCAATACCAATCCACCAAACAAAGTTTGTAATATCCCAAGCCCAACCGACAGTTTTATTTAATCCCCATACACCAATTCCTGTTGAAATAGTGTAAATCATACAGCCAACTCCCCATAAAAAAGCAACTAATGCAATAGAAAAAACTATCCACCATTGTTTGTTGGCTTTACCTTCAATAGCAGCGGCAATATCATTTGAAACATCATGATATGACTTATTACCAGTTACTAAAGGTTTTCTAATTGGTGCTTCGTAATGAGATGACATATATATTTATCTTTTTACGTATTTCTTATTTTAACTTGGTACATAACATTTGGTTTTGTACCTACACTTTCTAACAGATGATACATTCTATCATCCTCTTTTAATTCTAAAACCTTACTATCTTCATCATTAATATCACCAAAAACGATGGCTCCTGTTTCACAAGCAGAAGAACAAGCTGTCTGGAATTCACCATCTTTTATCTCTCTTCCATCAAGCTTAGCATCTAAAATTGTTTTTTGTGTTTTTTGAATACACATTGAACATTTTTCCATTACACCTCTTGATCTAACAACAACATCCGGATTTAAAACCATTTTGCCCAGATCATCGTTCATATTGAAATCGAACTCGTTATTATTGTTATATAAGAACCAATTAAATCTTCTTACTTTATATGGACAGTTATTCGCACAGTATCTTGTTCCTACACACCTGTTATAAGCCATATGGTTTTGACCTTGTCTTCCATGAGAAGTAGCCGCTACTGGACAAACAGTTTCACAAGGTGCATGATTACAATGTTGACACATAACTGGTTGAAAAGCAACCTGAGGGTTTTCAGATGGATTTTCCATTTCACCAAAAACAGATAAAGAATCACTTAGACCATTGATATTATCTTTTGTAGTATTATCACCAGAGAATGTTTCAGCAGAAGAATAGTATCTATCTATCCTCAACCAGTGCATGTCTCTTGATTTTCTTACTTCTCTTTTACCTACAACGGGCACATTATTCTCCGCATGACATGAAATAACACATGCGCCACATCCAGTACACCCGTTTAAATCAATTGATAAATTAAAGTGGTGACCAACAGATCTATCAAATTCGTCCCATATATCAACATCGGGTGAAGTCACAGGAGTTTCAATATGGTTTAAAGAAACCTGTGTCATATAATTCCACTCAGAAGATTTTTTTGTATTAAAAATTTCAAGAGTTGTTTCTTTGATAATATCTCCACGTCCCATTAAAGTATTATGAAGCTGAACACAAGCAAATTCGTGTGTTTCATTCACAGATTCAAGAGAGACGTTTTGGACATTAACAAAATTATTGTAAAATTTATAAGCATTAACTCCAGTTTGTAATTCGTTTTTAACTCCGCTCGTTCTACCATAACCCAAAGAAAAACCAACAGAACCTCTAGCTTGGCCTGGTTGAATAACAACAGGAACTTTTAATGATTTACCATTTATTGAAACATTCGCAAAATTACTGTTTAATGCCCCATTAGAATCATTAATGTTTTTTAATCCTAAATTTTTTGCATCTGATTTAGAAACAGTTAGATAGTTATCCCAAGATACTCTTGTTATTGGATCTGGCATTTCTTGTAGCCAAGGGTTATTAGCCTGTAATCCATTACCCATTGATGTTTTTGAATAAAGTGTCAATTCAAAACCATCGGATTCTGAAGATTTTAAACTATCTATATAGTTGTTAATATTTGGAAAAGTATAGGGTGAACTAAATTTTTTTGAGCTATAATTATTATAATAAACTCCATCATGTAAAGCTTGATTCCAAGATGAACCTTTAAGAATTGATACGTTCCAATTACTTTTTAATTCATCGTAAAATGAGTTTGAAGAACCTAGCCAGTTTAATAAAACGTCTTGAAACTGTAAAGTGTCAAAAAGAGGTTTAATAGTAGGTTGTACCAAACTATAGTTACCGGACTTCATTTCTACATCGCCCCAAGATTCTAAATAATGAGGAGTTGCTGCAACCCATTTTGAAAGTTTAGCAGTTTCTGTATTATTCATTGAAAAAGAAACTGACAAATCAACGGACTTTAATGCTTCGTTAAATTGTTCACTATTTGGAAGAGTATATGATGGATTTACTCCAACCATAATTAATCCATTAATTTTTTTATTTAAAACGTCTTCAACAAGATCAAAAACTTTTTGATCATCGCCTTGACTAGTATAATTAAGCTTTTGAACATTAATTACTTTACTCTTAATTAACTGATTAATTTTTAGAGAAATGAGTTGTGCCCCTACATCATCAATTCCAGTAATAAAAATACCTTTTCCGTTTGAGTTTAATAAGCTATCTGATATTGATTTTAATTTTACTTCAATATTATCGTCTAACTTAACACCACTATTTTGTCCAGAAACAAGGTCATAAATTCTAAGTAAAGCCTTTTTTTGTAAAGAAGGTTTTAAAGGTATCCTTGTATCTGCATTTGCGCCTGAGAGCGACATATTAGCCTCAATTTGATAGTGCTTAGACATCTTCCCGTTCTTAGGAACTCTTGTTTTAGCATAACCCTTGGAAAATCCTCCACCTTGCCAGTCACCAAGAAAATCAGCAGAAAAAGAAACAATAACATTTGCTTTTTCAAAATCGTAGGTTGGCAATGCTCTAACTCCGTAGCTAATTTCAAAAGCGTCTAACGCTTTTGAATTTGAAATAGAATCGTAAATAATATGATCAACATTAGAATATTTCTTTAGAAAATTATTAATTATTAATTCAGTAGTAGGACTAGCAAAAGTTTGTGTCAGCAAAACAACTTTTTTGTTTGACGCTTTCATTGCATCAAGTTGAGCTTTAACATTTAAATTAAACTGATCCCAAGAAATATCCTGGCCATCCATTGTTGGACCCTGATTTCTTGAACTATCATACATTGAAAGAACTGAAGCTTGAACCCTAGCGTTTGGAGAATTATCTTTTGATTGATTATTGATTTCAATTTTAATTGGTCTACCCTCTCTTGTTTTTACAAGTACATTTGCAAAATCAAACCCATCAGAAATTGATGTTGCATAGAAATTAGAAATACCTGGAACTATTTGCTCAGGTTGTACAACATAAGGAATAGATCTATTAACAGGACCTTCACAACTAGCTATTGTAGCTGCAGCAGTACTAAATCCTAAATATTTTAAAAAGTCTCTTCTACTAGCATTAGAATTTTCTAAACTATTCTCATCTTCAAATAAACTCCCAACAGGAAGTTCTTCAACAAACTCATTTTGTTCTAGCTTATCCACTAATTCACTATCAGAAGACAATTCTAATTCACTTTTCCAATATTTTTTATGGTTTCCCATTTTCTAATATTACTTTTTTAATAATGACATTTTCCACATTCTAAACCACCCATTTGAGCAATAGATAATTCTTCAACTCCATATTTTTTTGACAACTCTTCGTGTATTTTTGTATAATACTCATTGTCTTTAACTTTAATATTTGACTCACGATGACAATCAATACACCAACCCATGGTTAGAGGAGAATATTGATACAGTATTTCCATTTCTTCAACTGGTCCATGACATTTCTGGCAATCAATTCCTGCAACCGAAACATGTTGAGAATGATTGAAATAAACAAAATCAGGTAAATTATGTATTCTTACCCATTTAACAGGTTCAGTATCGCCAGTGTATGATTGAGTTTCTTCATCCCAACCAACAGCCTTGTAAAGTTTTTTTATTTCGTTTGTATAAAAATCTTTAGTGTATCCTTTTTCAAGATCTTCTTCGCCATTGTAATCAGCAATGTTTTCATGACAATTCATACAAACATTAAGGGAAGGAATTCCAGAGTGTTTTGATATCCTAGCAGATGAATGACAGTACTGGCATTCAATTTGGTTTGCACCTGCATGAATTTTATGTGAATAATGTATGGGCTGAACAGGCATGTAACCCTGATCAACTCCAATTTGCATCATATAACCATAGGCAAAATATGCACTAGATAGTAAAAGTAAAATAACTGAAACAAAAATTAAAAATTGGTTTTTAATAAATGCTTGCCAAATAGAAAACTTAGAACCTTGTTTGTTTTCAACATTTATTCCATTTTTTTCAGCAATATTTCTTAAAGTTTTGGTTACTAAAAACAGCATCGTTATTAGTACTAATAAAACTACAGTAAGTAAAACAAGGACGATATCATTTGTTAATGAAGAATCGCTATCAGAATTTATTGTAACTGCCGCAGCATTTGCGTTAACTACAGGTTCAGGAACATAATCAGTATATGCTAATATATTATCAATATCCTCATTAGAAAGTTGAGGAAAAGCATTCATTGCAACTTTATTATACTCTTCGTAAATAGCTACTGCTTGGTCATCTCCAGACTTGATTAGTGCAGCACTATTTTTTATCCAAGAATAAAGCCAGTCTTTATCATATTTAGCAGACACGCCTTTTAGAGCAGGTCCAACTAAATTTTTATTTAGTTTGTGACATGAAGCACAATTAGCATTAAAAAGAGATTTGCCTTTTGCTATATCAATTTCTTGTGCTGAAATATTTAGTGAAAAAGAAAAAATTAAAACAGCTAAAAATACCTTGGAAACAGATACTTGCTTAAACAGTTTCAAAATAGTCTTCAATAAAGATGTTTTTACTACGACTGACAATTAAAAATTGTATCAAAATTAGACGGCAAAAATACAACACAAGAATGATAATTAAAACCTAACTTAAATGTAATTTTTAATTTATATCCATTCTAAATAATTATTAAAAAAAAACCTATTTATTTTAAAAAAACCCTAGGCAAAAAACTATATTTGTAAAGATGTATAAATCAGTCTTTTCTGTATTTTTTTTATTGATAATTAGCTTTAAATCTTTTTCTCAATCAGATTCAATTATAATAAATCAAGATCCAAAACTTAAAAAAGTTATTGAATTAAAAAAAATTGTAAATCAGGAGGCTTTTACATCTGGCCAATACACTATTCAAGTTTTTAGCGGGAATTTTACAGACTATAAAAATTTAATGGATAAATTGAAAACTGAAGGAAAATATGAAGAAATATTTTACAGTTTTGAGACGCCATACTATAAAATAAGATTAGGAAAATATGTGTCTAGAATTAAAGCAATAAAGGAACTGAAAAATATTAAAAAAGAATTTAGTTCAGCATTTATTTTACAACCTAAATAATTACTTTAATTTCTTTTTTATTTCAACTTGAGAATATGCTTCAATCACATCACCAATTCTAATATCATTGTAGTTTTTGACTTGTAATCCACAGTCATAACCTTTAGACACTTCCTTTGCGTCATCTTTAAATCTTTTTAATGACGATAATACACCAGAATTAATTACAACACCATCTCTTATAATTCTTATACTGGAATTTCTAAAAATCTTTCCACTAGTCACCATACAACCTGCAATAGTACCAACTTTAGAAATTTTAAATGTTTCTCTAATTTCAGCGTTTCCAGAAATTTCCTCTTTGAATTTTGGAGCTAACATACCTTCCATAGCATCTTTGAGATCATTTATTGCATCATAAATAATTGAATAATTTCTAATATCGATTTCTTCCTTATCAGCTATTTGTCTAGCATTTCCGGTTGGCCGAACATTAAACCCAATAATTATTGCGTCTGAAGCAGAAGCTAATAATACATCTGACTCTGTAATTGCGCCAACAGCTTTGTGAATTATATTAATAAGAATTTCGTCAGTTGATAATTTTTGAAAGGAATCGGTAAGCGCTTCAACAGATCCGTCAACATCACCTTTTAAAATAATATTTAACTCTTTAAATTCACCCACAGCAATTCTTCTTCCAATTTCATCAAGAGTAATGTGTTTTTGTGTTCTAACTGACTGTTCTCTAACTAACTGCGTTCTTTTTACTGCAATTTGTTTTGCTTCTTTCTCATCTTCAAATACATTAAATTTATCTCCAGCTTGCGGAGCTCCATCAAGACCTAATATTGATACAGGAGTTGAGGGACCAGCCTCAGTAATTGCATTTCCTCTTTCGTCCTGCATTGCTTTAACTTTTCCAGAATTTTGACCAGCCAATAAATAGTCTCCAATTTTTAAAGTCCCAGACTGGACTAAAATCGTAGAAATATAACCTTTTCCTTTGTCTAGGTAAGCTTCAACTACTGAACCTACTGCAGCTTTATTTGGATTTGCTTTAAGTTCTAAAAATTCTGCTTCAAGTAAAACCTTTTCAAGTAATTCATCAACTCCCGTTCCTTTTAAAGCAGATACATCATGAGATTGAATTTTACCTCCCCATTCTTCAATAAGTAAATTCATACCTGATAGCTTTTCTTTAATTTTATCAGGATTTGAATTTGGTCGATCTATTTTATTAATAGCAAAAATAATAGGCACACCTGCAGCTTGCGCATGACTTATTGCTTCTTTTGTTTGTGGCATTACATCATCGTCAGCAGCAATTACTATAATTACTAAATCTGTGATTTGGGTTCCACGTGCACGCATGGCAGTAAATGCTTCGTGACCGGGTGTGTCTAAAAATGTTATGTTTTGACCATCTTTTAATACGACATTGTAAGCACCAATATGCTGAGTAATTCCACCAGACTCACCAGCAATAACATTTTCCTCTCTAATATAATCTAACAGAGAAGTTTTTCCATGATCTACATGCCCCATAACAGTAACAATTGGCGCTCTTGGAAGTAAATCTTCAGGGCTGTCTTCATCTTCTTTTATAGAGTCTTCAATGTCAGCAGTTACAAATTCAACTTCATAGCCAAATTCATCTGCTACAATAGTTAAAGTTTCTGCATCAAGTCTTTGATTCATAGTTACCATAATACCTAATGACATGCATGTAGAAATAATCTCGGTTGATGTTATCTCCATCATTGTAGCAACTTCTCCAACAGTAATAAACTCAGTAACTTTAATTGTTTTCTTTTCGGCTTCATTCTGAGCTAAATCCTCATCTGATTTCAATTTATGAGAATCTCTTTTTTCTTTTCTATACTTAGCTCCTTTAGATGAAGATCTACCTTGTAGTTTTTCTAAGGTTTCTTTAATTTGTTTTTGAACATCAACTTCCGAAGGCTCACTTGCAACAGGCTTAGATCTTCCGCCAGGTTTGTTAAAATTCCTTTTGTTATTATTATTATTTTGGGCAGATGGCTTTACTGGATCTTTAGAAATTCGAATTCTTTTTCTTTTTGACGCAGGATTGGGTTTTTGTGTAGTTGGCTTAGGTTTTTCAAACTTTCCTAAGTCAATTTTATCTCCAACTGTTTTTAATCCACTTAATTTAGTGTAATTTGTTTTAATACTAGAGCTGTCTTTATCAACTTGTGGCTCTTCTTTAGTTTTTTCAGTCTTTTCAACAGGTTTCGCAATTTCTTTCTTAGCAACTGGTTCCTCTTTTGTATTTGGCTTTGGTTTATTGAACTTTTCTAAATCAATTTTACCTAAATGAACAGGTTTTTTGATTTCAGCTCTTTCAATAAACGAACTTCTTTTCTTCTCTTTTTCTTCAAGTTCTTTTTCAAGCTTAACTCTTAACTCTTCTTTTTCTTTTCTTTTTTCTTCGCTTAAATCGTGTGACTCTACTTTACTTGATTTGTCAGAACTAAATTCATTCAAAAACAAAGTATACTGATCAGGTGAAATTTTAGTAGTAGGTCTTGCATCAATTTCATGCCCGTTTGAGGCAAGAAACTCAACTGCTCTATCAAGAGAAATATTAAATTCTCTTAAAATTTTATTTAATCTTGTTAATTTAATTTCACCCATAAATAATTTTATTATTCAGAAAATTCTGCTTTTAATACGTTTCTAACTGACAAGATAGTTTCCTCTTCTAAATCAGTTCTTTTAATCAAATCTTCAATATCTTGCTCTAAAACACTTTTTGCAGTGTCAAGACCAGCTTTCTTAAATTCTTCAAGAACCCATCCTTCAATTTCATCAGAAAATTCAGTTAATTCAACATCTTCCTCAGCTCCTTCTCTATATACGTCTATTTCATAACCAGTTAATTGACCTGCTAATCTAATATTGTGTCCACCTCTTCCAATAGCTTTCGACACTTGCTCTGGATCCATGAAGGCTTCTACAGTTTTTTTCTCTTCATTAATTTTTAAAGAAGAAATTTTTGCTGGACTTAATGCTCTTGTTATTAATAATTGAGTGTTATTAGTAAAATTGATAACATCAATGTTTTCATTTCCAAGTTCTCTTACAATTCCGTGAATTCTAGATCCTTTCATACCAACACAGGCTCCAACTGGATCAATTCTATCATCATATGAATCCACAGCAACTTTTGCTTTTTCACCAGGTATTCTAACAACTTTTTTAACTGAAATTAGGCCATCAAATACTTCAGGAATATCTTGTTCAAAAAGTTTTTCTAAAAACTTTGGAGAAGTTCTTGAAAAAATAATTGAGGGCTTATTTCCTTTTAATTCTACAGACTCAATAACGCCTCTAACAGAATCTCCTTTTCTGTAAAAATCAGAGGGGATTTGACGGTCTTTAGGCATAATTAATTCATTGCCATCATCATCAAGTAATATCACAACATTATGTCTAATATGATGGACTTCTGCTGTATATATTTCACCAATTAAATCAATAAATTGTTTGTAAATAATTCCATTATCATGCTCATGAACTCTAGAAACTAAATTTTGTCTTAATGAAAGAACTGTTCTTCTTCCGAGATCAACTAGTTTAACTTCTTCTGATACGTCCTCACCAACTTCAAAATCAGGTTCGATTTTTCTAGCCTCAGTAATTGAAATTTCTTGATTTTCGTCCTCAACTGCACCATCTTCAACAACAATTCTATTTCTCCAAATCTCTAAATCACCTTTATCGGGATTAATAATTATATCAAAGTTATCATCGTCACCATACTTTCTTTTAAGAGTGTTTCTAAAAACCTCCTCAAGTATTGACATTAATGTTACTCTGTCTATAAATTTTTCGTCCTTAAATTCCGAAAACGATTCTATTAAAGATAAATTTTCCATGCTTATATTTTATTAAATTCAACTACTAAATTTGCTTTTTTAATTTCTTCAAAAGCAATTAATTTATTTTTTTTAACTGTCACTTTGCCTTTTCCAACAGGTTTAGGCTCACGAGCGGTCCATTCTAATGTGATATCTTGTTCGCTTACTTTAATTAAACTCCCTTTTATATCATCACCTTCTTTTAACGATACATTCAATTTCCTTTTTAAATTTTTTAAAAACTGTCTGTATGTAACTAACGGAGACATGAGTCCAGCTGAACTAACGTTTAAACTAAAATCATCTAACTCCGTATCAAAATGTTTTTTGATATGTTTAGACAATAAAACGCAATCACTAACCTTAACTCCGTTATCACCATCAATTTTAATATCAATTTTAAATGAATCAACATTTAAATCCACTAAAAAAAGTTCTTTATTGTCATCAAAGAATTCGATAAATAATTTTTCTAATATTTCTTTCAAATCAGATACATTTAATAAAGAAGGGGACATTGTCCCCCCTCAAATTTTCAATAATGCAGTGCAAATATACTAAATTCTACAAAAACAAAGAATTTAATTAAACACCGTTAATTAAAGTTGGCCTACTAGGGCTCGAACCTAGACTCTTCTGGACCAAAACCAGACGTGTTGCCAGTTACACCATAGGCCAGTGTAATGAACGGCAAATTTAATATAAAGTTTGAATTATTTAAATAAAACTTTTCTTTTATAGTTTTACTTCTTTTTTCAAATATAAATTTCTTAATATGTCTTCTTAATTCTCCGTTTCTTCTTTCTCTAAATGCCAAACCTTAGACACAATTTTCCAACCATTCTCACCTTTAACAAATGCTAAGTGATCTATGAATATACTTTTATGGGTTTGGATTCTAATTTT
>JABJFE010000089.1 GCA_018662905.1 Flavobacteriaceae bacterium | reverse complement strand
ATCACTAAACAATATCAAACCTACTTTATCGTTGTTTTGAAGAGCAGAAAATGCTAAAGTTGCAGAAATTTCCGTAATTATATTTTTTTTCAAGGCATTATCAGTACCAAACAAACCCGAGCTACTCACGTCTACTACAAGCATTAGTGTGAGCTCTCTTTCTTCTTCAAAAACTTTTACAAAAGGTTCATTATATCTAGCGGTAACATTCCAATCTATAGTTCGAACGTCATCTCCAAACTGATAATTTCTAACTTCACTAAAAGTCATTCCTCTACCCTTGAATGTACTATGATACTCTCCACCAAAAATATTATTACTTAATCTTCTAGTTTTGATTTCAATTTTTCTGACTTTTTTTAATAGGTCTTTGGTTTCCAAAATAATGAAAAAAATTAATTAGCTATAGTTAATTGCTCTTTATGGAACTTCTACTTTATTAACTATTTTGTTTATTATCTCCTCAGATGAGATGTTTTCAGCTTCTGCTTCGTAAGTAAGACCTATTCTGTGCCTTAATACATCATGAATTACAGCTCTAACATCTTCTGGAACAACATATCCTCTTCTTTTAATAAAAGCATAACACCTTGAAGCGTTAGCAAGGTTAATACTTCCTCTTGGTGAAGCTCCAAAATTTATTAATGGCTTTAATTCTTCTAAGCCATATTTCTCTGGATATCTTGTTGCAAAAACTAAATCTAAAATGTATTTTTCAATCTTCTCATCCATATAGACTTTTCTGACTGACTCCTGCGCTCTAATAATTTGTTTTACCGTAACAACAGGTTTAATTTCTCCAAAACTATTATTAATATTTGCTCTAACTATTAGTTGTTCATCTTCTATTTTCGGATAATCTATAATAGTTTTTAGCATAAATCTATCAACCTGTGCTTCAGGCAGAGGATATGTTCCTTCTTGTTCTACAGGGTTTTGAGTTGCCATTACCAGAAAAGGTGGTGTTAATTTAAATGTAGAGTCTCCAATAGTAACCTGTCTTTCCTGCATGGATTCCAATAAAGCTGATTGAACTTTTGCAGGTGCTCTGTTAATTTCATCTGCTAAAACAAAATTGGCGAAAACTGGACCTTTCTTAATTGAAAAATCATTTTCTTTCATATTATAAATCATAGTTCCTACTACATCTGCTGGTAATAAATCTGGTGTAAATTGTATTCTACTAAAACTACCTTTAACTGCTTTGCTTAAAGAATTTATTGCCAATGTTTTTGCAAGTCCAGGCACACCTTCTAATAAAATATGACCCTGTCCTAAAAGACCAATTAACAATCGTTCCATCATATGCTTTTGTCCAATAATAACTTTATTAACCTCTAATAATAACATATCAATAAAAGCACTTTCCTTCTCAATTAGTTCGTTAATTTCTTTAATATCAATTTCTTTATTCATTTTTATTTATTTATTATAAAATTACTCATAAAACTAAGGGGGTGCAATTTGAATAAAAAAAATGATTCAAATTGTTAACAATTGGTTAAATATTTAATTTTACTCAGTATATAGAGTTTATTTTTCGATTAACATTTCTTCAATTTCTTTAGGAACAAGGTGAGATATTGAAATTTTTTCTAAAATATTTTTTCTAATAAGAGTCGAGGATATCTCCATAATTGGAGCATTATACAAATTTACATTTGGATGACTTATTAACTTGCTTTTTTCTTTAGAAAGACTTTTTCTAGGATATACACATATTTTATGCTCCAAAATCAATTCATGATTACTCCACAAATGAAGAGTATTTAAATTGTCTTCTCCAAGTATAATTTTAAAATCTGTTTTAGGATATTCTTTATTTAAATACATTAAAGTATCTGATGTATTGTAAGGAGGATTAAGATTAAATTCAACATCTGAACAAATTATATTGCTGTTTTTTTTGCAGTAGTTATTAATAATTTTAAATCTGGTGTAGTAATTTGTTAATTTATTAGCTTGTTTAAAAGGGCTTATTGGAGTAATTACGAGCCAGATTTCATCTAAATTTACTTCTTTTAAAAAATATTTAGCAATAGCAATATGTCCATTATGTAAAGGGTCAAACGTTCCAAAAAATAATCCTATATTTTTATTCATTTAGAAAGAAATTTTTTAACTATATGAAAAGATTCTTTTTTGGCTAAATCAATATCATCATTAATAATACTAAGATCAAATTCATTTTCTTTTTCTATTTCCTTTTGAGCTTTTTGGACTCTTTCTTCAATTGATTTATTAGAATCCTTGTCTCTAGCGTTCAATCTTTTTCTTAGTTCTTCTAAACTTGGGGCTTTAACAAAAATTGATAGTGCATTATTTTTAAAATATTGTTTTAATTTGATTCCTCCAATTACGTCAATATCAAAAATCACGTTTTGTGTTTCTAATTGCTTAACTACTTCTTTTTCTAAACTGCCATAAAAAACATCATCATACACTTCTTCAAATTCAAGAAACTCACCATTATTAACTAAATTTTTAAAATCTGATTTGGTTTTAAAAAAATAATCTTTCCCTTCAATTTCATCTTCTCTTTTTTGTCTTGTTGTTGCAGAGATTGAGAAAGATAAATTCAATTCTTTTTTATTTAACAAGTGTTTTACCAAAGTTGTTTTACCACTTCCAGATGGGGCAGAAAAAATAATACACTTTCCTTTAAACATTATAAAACATTAAGAAGTTGTTCTTTTATCTTTTCTAGCTCATTTTTCATTTCAACCACAGCCTGCTGCATTAGTAAATTGTTAGATTTCGATCCAATAGTATTAATTTCTCTTCCAATTTCTTGACTAATGAACGTAAGCTTTTTGCCTTTTTCAACTTGACTTTCATTCATTGTAGTTTTAAAATAAATCAAATGATTTTTTAACCTAACTAATTCTTCGTTGATATCGAGTTTTTCTAAATAATAAATCAATTCTTGTTCAAACCTATTTTGATCAACTTCGATTTTTAGAGACTCTAAATTTTTTGTCAATCTTTGTTTTATTAAACTGATCCTTTCAGGAATCAATTCTTCTATACCTAAAAGTTTGTTTTTTATAGTATCCAAATTACTTATAAGATCTAATTCCATAGAGTTTCCTTCTTGAACTCTAAAATCAGTTACTTTTTTTATTGCTTTTTTTGCTAATTCTTTGATACTTCCTTGTAATTTTTGATCAAGCTCACTTCGATTGCTTTCAATAGAGTTAGGAAGTGTAATTGCAATTTTAAGAAACTCAGCGCCTTCAATTAAAGTGCCAGGTGTGATTTTTTTTAAATCTTTGATGTAGGATTTTATAACAGCGTGATTTAAATTTGAATTAAAATTAGTGTCTGAGATTTTGAAATTGATTTTAAAATCAATTTTCCCTCTTTTTAAACTAGTTGTTAAAATTGATCTTATATCGCTTTCAATGTTTCTAAACATTGGATTAAGACTGTAATTAATATCTAAATTTTTGCTGTTTAAGGACTTTATATCTATAGATATTTTTCCAAATTCTGAATCTATAGAAGCATTTCCAAAACCAGTCATTGATTGTAACATATTGTCAAATTTACAAAAAAGTGAGGCTTAGTCTAATTTCCTTAACCATATATTTCTAAAACTTATGGGTATACAACAATGATCTTGTAGCATAATCGGAGCATTACTGTGAGCTGAGTATTTTGGCTGTCCAACATTTGTCGTAGTACCTTTAATTTCGACATGATTTTGAATTAAAACTCCATTATGAAAAACTGTAAAGTAACCAGGGTTTTCTAATGTTTTGTTTTTAAACTCAGGTGCTGTAAAAATAATGTCATAAGACTGCCAGTCACCTGGTTTTTTACTTGCGTTTTTTAAAGGAATATATTGTTTATAAACAGATCCTGCTTGACCATTAACATACGTAGGGTTTTGATAACTGTCTAAGATTTGTATTTCATAATTTTTTTGAAAAAAAACACCACTATTTGACCTGCTTTGATTATTGTGCTTATCTAGTCCTTCAGTTCCTGCTTTCCACTCAATATGTAATTGAACGGAGCCAAATGATTCTTTTGTTTGAATAGATCCCTCCCCGTTAACAACCGTCATGGAGCCGTCATTGTTAATTATCCATTGAGGAGGTTTATTTCCCCATGTAACCCAGTTTGAAAAATCTGTACCGTCAAAGAGAATAATTGCATCACTTGGAGCTGTTGAAAAATCAGTTGATTCTATTATTTCGGGAACCGGTTCCCATATTTCTGTTTGTTTACTTTGACAATGAGCAATTGACAAACTTAGAATAAATAAAAAAAATAATTTTAAGTTCATATTAAAGGGTTCTAAAGTATTCTGCTAAACTTTTAGCCTCTTCATCAGAAAGGTTTTGATTAAGCATTAATATATTATTATATTCTTTTAGAAGGGCAATTGCAGTAGGATCTTCTTTTAACATCTGATCAGGATTCAACATTATATTTAAAACCCATTCCACACTTCTTCTTTCATATATTCCTGTCATTGCAGGGCCGATTAATCTTCTATTTACATTGTGACAAGCTGTACATTTAGCATTAAAAATTTGCTTGCCTTCACTTACTAAATCCATGTTTATCTCAGAACTAAAACTATAATTTTTAATTGGACCAATACCTTTGTTATTAAGATCTATTGGAGTTACGCTATTAGCCTCTTTTACTTGTCTTTTTTCAGTTTTAACCCTTTTATAGATCGACTTTTCTTCTGGTTTTTTTGAATCTCCGCAACCAGAAACTAAAAGAAAAACAAAAACTAAACTAATTGATTTAAAAACACTCATAATTAAACTTTTAACAATAATACAAAATCTGTTTTTTATTTTTTTAAAAAATAGATTAAACTAGTTTTTGCAAAGTTCAATCTCTGCCTCTTCAACAGTTTTTTGAGAATTTCCAATATATATTTTGTTATTAAACAATAATACAGGTCTTTTTAAAAAACTATAATGGGTTAATAATAATTTTTTAAAATCATTTTCTTTTAAAATATTAAAGTTTAAATTCAATTTTTTTAATAATTGTGCTCTTTTATTAAACAAAGCTTCGTAACTATAAGTGATTTCAAAAAGTTCATTTAATTGTTTTTCATCTAAAGGATTTTTTTTTAAATCTATACGATTAATAGATTCATTTAAAGACCATTGGTTAATAATTCTTTTACATGTTGAACATGATGACAGATAGTATAATTTATTCATTTAAAAAATTTCACTTTGAATTTAGAAGGCATATATTTGATCAACTAATTTACTTAAAATGAAGTTTAATACAAAAACTATTCACGGAGGTCAAATTGAAGAAAAAGGGTACGGGGCTGTAATGCCACCCATTTATCAAACATCAACATACTCTCAAAAATCTCCAGGAGACCATAAAGGATACGAATACAGTAGAACACATAATCCGACAAGAAGTGCTTTAGAAAAATCCTTGGCTAGTATTGAAAGTGGGGAATTTGGTTTAGCATTTGGATCTGGTTTAGCAGCAATTGATGCCGTTCTTAAGTTGTTAAACCCAGGCGACGAAGTCATTTCTACTAACGACTTGTATGGTGGCTCTTACAGGCTATTTACAAAAATATTTGAAAAATATGGACTAGTTTTTCATTTTACTGAAATGGATAATTTATCTAAAATCGAAAGTTTGGTAAATAATAATACTAAAATGATTTGGGTTGAAACCCCCACCAATCCAATGATGAATATTGTAGACATTAACGGTTTAAGTAGTATTTCAAAAAAATTCAATCTAATTTTAGCTGTTGACAATACTTTTGCAACACCATTTTTACAACAACCTCTTTTACTGGGAGCTGATATAGTTATGCATTCGGCCACAAAATATTTAGCAGGACATAGTGACGTTGTTCTTGGTGCGCTTATAGTAAATGATAAAGATCTATCAGAACAGCTCTATTTTATACAAAATGCAAGCGGGGCAATTTGTGGACCAATGGATAGTTTTTTAACATTAAGAGGGATAAAAACATTGCATGTTAGGATGCAAAGGCATTGTGAAAATGCGGAAAAAATAGCTAATTATTTGAAAAATCACGCAGAAATTGAATCAGTTTATTGGCCGGGGTTTGAAACACATCCAAATCACAAAATCGCCAAAATTCAAATGAATAATTATGGAGCTATGATTTCTTTTACAACAAAAGGAAA
Organism: Flavobacteriaceae bacterium; assembly: GCA_018662905.1. Taxonomy (GTDB): domain Bacteria; phylum Bacteroidota; class Bacteroidia; order Flavobacteriales; family Flavobacteriaceae; genus MAG-121220-bin8. The sequence goes on along the minus strand of JABJFE010000089.1, from coordinate 10,065 downwards.
CAACCTTAACAAATCTCTAAAAGTTGTTGAATCTTTAAAACTATTCACACTTGCAGAATCATTAGGTGGAGTAGAAAGTTTAGCAGGTCACCCTGCATCAATGACTCATGCATCAATTCCAAAAGCAGAAAGAGAAAAGTCAGGTGTGGTCGACTCTCTAATTAGGCTTAGTGTAGGGATTGAAGATGCTGCCGACTTAATTGAGGATTTAAAACAAGCTTTGGCTTAATTTAAACTGTTATTATTTGTTTAACTTAGTTAGATAATTCCTTTTTAATTATGAAAAAGATTATTGAAAATTTTATTTCTGAAATTGATAAAAAAAATTCTCATGAGCCTGAATTTATGCAGGCTGTTAGAGAAATAGCCGAAACAGTTCTTCCTTACATAGTTTCAAAAGATATTTATCACGGTAAAAACATTTTAATGAGAATGGTTGAGCCAGAAAGAGTTTTAATGTTTAGGGTTAACTGGGTAGATGATAATGGAGAAATTCAAGTAAACAGAGGATATCGAGTTCAGATGAACTCTGCAATTGGTCCGTACAAAGGGGGATTAAGGTTTCATCCTACTGTAAATCTTAGTATTTTAAAATTTTTAGCACTCGAGCAAGTGTTTAAAAATAGTCTTACTACTCTTCCAATGGGAGCAGGTAAGGGGGGTTCTGATTTTGATCCTAAAGGAAAAAGTGACGCAGAAGTAATGAGATTTTGTCAAAGCTTTATGACTGAGTTATATAGATATATTGGTCCAAATACTGACGTTCCTGCAGGAGATATTGGAGTTGGAGGAAGAGAAATAGGTTATATGTTCGGACAGTATAAAAAATTAAAAAAAGAATTTACTGGAGTTTTAACAGGAAAAGGTCTTTCATGGGGAGGTTCTTTAATAAGACCAGAAGCAACAGGATATGGTACTGTATATTTTGCAGAAAACATGATGAACCATGTTTCTAAAACTATAAAAGGAAAAACTGTAATCATTTCTGGATCAGGGAATGTTGCTCAATACGCAGCAGAAAAATGTATTCAACTTTCGGCTAAAGTAATTTCAATGTCAGATTCGTCTGGTACAATTTACGATAAGGACGGAATTGATAGTGAAAAACTGAGTTTTATTATGAACTTAAAAAACATAAAAAGAGGAAGAATTCACGAATATGTTAAAAAATATCCAAACGCTACATTCCTTAAAAATAAAACTCCATGGGAGATTCCTTGTGATATAGCGCTTCCGTGTGCAACTCAAAACGAATTAAACGAGCATGATGCAAAAATTTTAATTAAAAATGGTTGTATTTGTGTCAGTGAAGGAGCCAATATGCCTTGTGAACCTGAAGCTATAATTGTTTTTAAGATTAACAAAATTTTATACGCACCTGGAAAAGCTTCAAATGCTGGCGGAGTAGCAGTTTCTGGGCTTGAAATGGCACAAAATTCTTTAAGATATAGTTGGTCCAGAGAAGAAGTTGATTCAAAGTTAAAAGAAATCATGAAAGACATTCACAATTCATGTTTGACCCATGGTCAAGAAAAAGATTATGTAAACTATGAAAAAGGGGCGAATATTGCAGGATTCATTAAAGTAGCTGATGCAATGTTAGCTCAAGGAGTTGTATAATAATGCTTGTTTCAACAGAAGCTATTTCGTTAAATTATGTCAAATATTCTGAAACTAGCATAATCGTTAAATGCTTTACAAAATCTGACGGGTTAAAATCTTATTTGTTAAAAGGGATTCGAACATCAAAAAAAAAAAAAATTAATATTGGTTTTTTTCAACCGTTAACTCAGTTAGAAATTGACGCCAACCATAGAAATAACGGAGGGCTAGAAGGCATAAGGTCTGTCAAAATTATAAACCCCTACAAAACAATTCATTTAGATATAATAAAAAACTGCATTGTTATGTTTTTGTCTGAAGTGCTTTCAAAAAGTATTAAAGAAGAAGAAAAAAACTTTGCACTTTTTAATTTTTTAAAAAATTCGATCATTTGGCTAGATCAATCAAATAAATTTAGCAATTTTCATATTCATTTTTTGATAAAACTATTGTCTTTCATGGGAATTTATCCAGATTTATCCAATCAAAATCTTAATAGTTTTAACATGATAGATGGAGTATTCTGTAAATATGACCGAACTGAATATTGTGTCACTGGTGAAATAGTTTCAAATTTTAAAAGTTTTTTAGGCACAGAATTTGATGATTCTGTTGATGAAGTTAATACTTCAGCAAAGAGAAAGAAATTAATTGAGTTTTTAATTAAATATATGCAAATCCATTTGCCTGATTTTAAGAGACCAACCTCACTAAACATTCTTTATGAGTTATTTGGTTAGATTTTTTATTTCAATTAGTCTTTTATTTGTGTTTAACTCTGGTTATTCTCAAAAAATAATCATAATTGACAGTTCAGATAATCTCCCTATTTCAAATGTTACCGTTTTTGGAAAACAAAGCTTAAAATCATTGATTTCCAATGATAAAGGCATCGTTGATCTTGAACAATTTCATCAAAACGATACTTTATTAATTGGACATATTTCTTATTCCTCAGTTCAATTAATAAATAATTTAACTTCAAATAACACTACGGTTTTTTTAGAACCTAATACCCAAGCCTTATCAGAAGTGATTCTTTCTGTTGCAAGAAATAAAGAAAGTAGAGAAAAAATTTCCAAACAAGTTTCTTTAATAACTAATAAAGATTTAAAAATGGATTTACCTCAAACATCAGCTGATTTATTGACTTATGCAAGCGGAGTAAGAGTTCAAAAATCTCAAGGCGGTGGTGGAAGTCCTATCATCAGAGGATTTGAAGCAAATCGAGTTTTACTTGTCATTGACGGAGTTCGTATGAACAATGCAATTTATCGTTCAGGACACTTACAAAATTCTATTACTATAAATCCTAATAGCCTTGAAAGAACTGAAGTTATATACGGACCCTCCTCTGTTGGTTACGGTTCTGATGCTCTAGGGGGTGTAGTACATTTTTATACCAAAACACCCAAAATAAATAATACTAAAAAATGGACAACTGGTGGGATTTCTTCATATAATTCTAGACTAAATAACATTGTACAAAACTTAGACCTTGAATTCAGCTCGAATAAATGGGCTAGCTATACTAATTTTTCTTTTTCGAAATTTGGTGATATAGTAATGGGTAATAATAGAAAGCATGGTTTTGACGATTGGGGATTGGATAATCATTATTTATATCCTGGTGAATATAACGACTCTATAATTATTAATGATAATCCTGAAATTCAACAAAACACATCTTATCAGCAATACGATTTAATGCAAAAATTTAATTTTTTGATCTCAGACTCCTCTAACATCATAATAAATTTTCAACATTCTAACTCATCTAATATTAACAGATTTGATAAATTAAATGAAATTAATAATGGAGATTACAAATATTCTGAATGGTATTACGGACCTCAAAAAAGAACATTGATTTCTTCCCTAATTAATGTTTCTAAAAAGAAGTGGTTTAGTGATAAAAGTAAATTTCTAATAGCTTACCAAAAGATTGGAGAATCAAGACATTACAGAAAATTTCAAGAATTTTCAAAAACTAATCAAATAGAAAGTTTAAATGTTTTTTCTATTAACAACGATTACTTTAAAAATTATTCAAATAATTCATCCCTTGCATATGGTTTTGAATACACTTTAAACCATGTAAGCTCAAAAGCTTATTTACAAAATTATAAGTTATCGATCTCTGGACTAACTGAATCTGATCAATTTTATAATATACCCACTAGGTATCCAAGTGATGAAGGTCATTATTCAACAGCTGCTATTTATTATGAATACAGAAAAGATATTTCAAAAAAATCCAACGTTAATATAGGGATGAGATTTACCGACACTAGATTAAGAGCAAAATGGAATGATGAAAACATAATTAATGCGAATATTGCTAATGTTCATGCTCAAAACTCCTCAATAACAAGTAGTTTTGGCTACGTATTTAGAGCAGAAAAAAACTGGAAAATAAGCGGGAATTTTTCCAGTGGTTTTAGATCTCCAAATATTGATGATATTGGAAAGATTAGGGAGCAAAAAGGAGTCCTTTCAGTTCCAAATTCTAGCCTAAAGCCTGAATATGCATATAATACTGAAATTGGACTTTCTAAATCTTCTGAAAACAAACAAAATGCATTTTCTGTAAATGCATATTACACACATATTTCTAAACACATTACCAGAGATTATTTTGAAATAAATCAGGATACCTCTACAAGTGATCCTTCCACTATAATTTTTAATTCAGAAGAGGTTGTTACAATGGCTAATGTTAATAAGGGAAATGCATACATTTATGGAGCTACTTTTGGCTTCAAATTAAGTAAATCAAATTTTTGGGGATTTAAAGGTAATATAACTTACACTCAAGGAGGAAGTGTAGATAGCGATCATCCACTGCCCTCAATTTCACCACTATTTGGACATATAACTTTTAGATATATTATCAATAGTTCAAGTGATCTTGAACTATCATATAGATTTTCTAGTTCAAAAAATCCAGATAAATACAGTATTGGAGGGGAAGATGGTTTAGAAGAAACTCCAATAATTTTTGATGGCATTGATTTTACTTATAATGGAATGCCTTCTTGGAATGTTCTTAAGCTTTCTTCGTCTTATGAGTTTTCGAAAAAATTTAAGACTCTACTTGTTTTAGATAATATTTTTGACATTCATTACAGAGAATTTGCCTCTGGAATATCGGCTCCTGGGAGAAACTTAAATTTAGTTTTAAGTTATAAGTTCTAAGTTCGACAAATTTCATCTAAAATAGTTACTTTCGCTTTTAGTAAATTTCGATTTATTCACAATGGCATTTAAAGAATACAAAGGTTTAAATTTATCTCAAGTTGCTGATGAAGTTCTAGCAGAGTGGGAAAAAAACCGCTCTTTTGAAAAAAGCATTAGTTTAAGAAAAAACGCTTCTAAATTTATTTTTTATGAGGGTCCTCCTTCAGCTAATGGTATGCCAGGGATCCATCATGTTATGGCTAGAAGTATCAAAGATATTTTTTGCAGATATAAAACTCTTAAAGGATTTCAGGTTGATAGAAAAGCTGGATGGGATACGCACGGCCTTCCTATTGAACTTAGTGTTGAAAAGGACTTAGGGATCACAAAAGAAGACATAGGAACTAAAATTTCTGTTGAAGATTATAATAAAGCTTGTAAAAAAGCTGTTATGAAGTATACGGATGTTTGGAACGATTTAACTAAAAAAATGGGTTATTGGGTAGACATGAGCAATCCTTATGTTACTTATAAATCTAAATATATTGAATCAGTTTGGTGGTTGTTAAAAGAGCTTTTTGATAAAAATTTAATTTACAAAGGTTATACTATACAACCCTATTCACCTAAAGCCGGAACAGGATTAAGCTCTCATGAGCTAAATCAGCCTGGAACTTATCAAGATGTTAGTGACACAACAGTAACTGCTCAGTTTAAAGCCTTAAAAAATTCTCTACCTGAATCCCTGGCTAGCTATGAGGTTTTATATTTTTTAGCCTGGACAACTACTCCGTGGACACTTCCTTCAAATACCGCTCTAACAGTCGGTGCAAAAATAAAATATAGTGTAGTATCAACCTTCAATCAATACACCCATCAATTTACAAATGTTGTTCTAGCAAGTGATCTTATAGGAAAGGTGTTTAGCGGAAATTACTCAGAAGTTAATTCAAAAAACGAGCTCAAATATGATTCTTCAGTTGATAAAAAAATTCCTTTTTTAATTAATGATTCAATAAATGGAAGTGAATTAGTTGGAATAAAATATTCTCAACTGTGGGAAGAAGCTCCTTTACCATATAAAGATTCTGAAAATGCTTTTAGAATCATTCAAGGTGACTTTGTAACAACAGAAGATGGTACCGGAATCGTTCATACGGCCCCTACTTTTGGAGCAGATGATGCAAAAGTTGCTAAAATGGCTTCTCCTGAAATACCCGCGTTATTGATTCTTGATGAAAATCAACAACCTGTTCCATTAGTTGATTTACAAGGTAAGTTCAGAGAAGAACTTGGCTTTTTAGCAGGAAAGTTTGTTAAAAACGAGTATTATGATAAAGGAAATATCCCAGAAAAATCTGTAGATGTTGAAATTGCTATCAAACTTAAAGAACAAAATAAAGCTTTTAAAGTTGAAAAATATGTTCATAGTTATCCAAACTGCTGGAGGACTGACAAACCAATATTATATTACCCATTAGATTCTTGGTTTATAAAAGTTACTGATAAAAAAGAAGATTTAGTAGAACTTAATAAATCTATAAACTGGAAGCCTAAATCTACCGGAGAGGGTAGATTTGGAAACTGGCTGGCTAATGCAAATGACTGGAATTTATCAAGGTCTCGATATTGGGGAATTCCTCTGCCAATATGGAGAACAATTGATTCTAAAGAAGTGTTAGTTATTGGTTCAATGAAAGAATTAAAAACAGAAATTCAAAAATCTGTTTCCAAAGGATTTATGAGTGATGATCCTTTTGAAAGCTTTGATCACATGGACATGAGCGATGATAATTATGATAAAATTGACTTGCATAAAAATGTAGTCGATAATATTATTCTTTGCTCTAAAAAGGGTGAAAAAATGTATCGCGAACCTGATTTAATTGACGTTTGGTTTGATTCAGGATCAATGCCTTATGCACAATGGCATTACCCATTTGAAAACAAAAATAAAATTGACAATAACGAGGCTTTCCCTGCTGATTATATTGCTGAGGGAGTAGATCAGACAAGAGGATGGTTTTATACTCTTCACGCTATTGCAACAACTGTGTTTAAGTCAATAGCTTATAAAAATGTGATTTCTAATGGTCTTGTTTTAGATAAAAATGGTCAAAAAATGTCCAAAAGACTAGGGAACGCCGTTGATCCGTTTAAAACTATTTCTGATTTTGGACCAGATGCTACAAGGTGGTATATGATTAGTAACGCGAACCCTTGGGATAATTTAAAATTTGATTTAGAGGGAATTGAAGAAAGTAAACGTAAATTCTTTGGAACACTTTACAACGTTTATTCATTTTTTGCTTTATACGCTAATATTGATAATTTCAGTTATAGCGAAAATGAAATAAACATAAATGACAGACCGGAACTAGACAAATGGATATTATCTGAACTTAATTCTTTAGTCGCTGAAACTGATGACCATTTTAATAATTATGAACCTACAAAAGCAGCAAGAGCAATTTCAAACTTTGTTCAATTATACTTAAGTAATTGGTATGTAAGATTATCTAGAAGAAGGTTCTGGAAAGGTTCCTACGGTTACGATAAAATTAGTGCTTATCAAACGCTTTATAAATGTTTAATAGTAGTTTCTAAGTTGTCATCTCCCATCGCTCCTTTTTTTATGGACAGGCTATATAAAGATTTGGTAACTAATACATCCGAAAACTCTTTAGATTCGGTTCATCATGATGAATTTCCGGTTTCAAATTCCAAAGAAATATACCCAGATCTTCAACAAAAAATCAGAAATGCTCAAACCATATGTTCATTAGTTTTATCTCTTAGAAAAAAAGAAAAAATTAAAGTTCGTCAGCCTCTTTCTAAAATTATGATCCCGTTTTCTAGTGAAAATCAGAAAAAAGAAATCCTTGAAATTTCTGAACTAATTAAATCTGAGGTAAATGTTAAAGAGGTAGAGCTTATAAGTAATTCATCTGGGATTCTAATTAAAAAAGTTAAACCTAATTTTAAATCTCTTGGGCCTAAACTTGGCAAGAAATTATCTTCAGTAATGGCTAAAATTAAAACTCTTGGTGATTTTGAAATTAGACAAATTGAAGCCAACCAATCTATCACTATTGCTTTAGATTCTGAAAAAATAGTTTTAGAGCCGGCCGACTTAGAAATTGTTTCAGAAGATATTGAAGGATGGCTAGTGGCTTCTGAAAATGGTGTAACTGTTGCTCTTGACGTTCAATTAAATGATTCGCTAATAAATGAAGGTATCTGTAGAGAATTAGTAAATCGAATTCAAACTTTAAGAAAGGAAAGTGGACTTCTAGTTACTGATAAAATTAATTTAAAAATTCAAAAGGATATTATCCTTGAAAAAGCTATTTTTGAAAACCAAGAATATATTTTATCTGAGACTTTGGCTGAAAAACTTGAGGTTTTAGATGATTTAAATACCGGAATTGAATTAGAATTTGATAATATTAAATCTAAATTACATTTAACCAAAATTGATTAATTATGGCAATTACAAGATACCTAGACAAAGACTTAAAGTATTTTAAATCTTTAATTGAAGAAAAAATTGAAAAAGCTCAAAATGATTTAGCATTGATTAAAAGTGCATACATGAACGACGGAGACAACGGAACTGAAGATACTTCCCCAACATTTAAAGCTTTTGAAGAAGGTTCTCAAACTATGTCAAAAGAAGCTAATACTCAGCTTGCTATTCGTCAAGAGAAGTTTATTAGAGATTTAAAAAGCGCTCTTATTAGAATAGAGAATAAGACTTATGGAGTCTGTAGAGTTACTGGAAAGTTAATTAACAAAAAAAGACTTGAACTTGTTCCTCATGCTACCTTAAGTATCGAAGCTAAGAATCTTCAAAAATAATTTTTGAATAATTCCATCTTATGAGTTTGAAGAAGTCGTTACTTATTGTTCTTTTAATTTTAATAGCTGACCAAGTTTCAAAAGTATATATAAAGTTAAATTTTCCCTTAACCCTTTACGGTCAACTACCATTGTTTGATCTAGGATGGTTTAAATTATTATTTATTGAAAATAAAGGAATGGCCTGGGGAGCTACTATAAATGATTTTTTACCTTTTATTTCAGAAAGAAGTGGAAAATTATTTTTAACCTTGTTTAGAGTTGTAGCTGTTACTTTTATTTTTTACTGGCTGTATGATAGTATCAAAAAAAATGCTGAAAAACTATTAATAATAAGCCTCTCATTAGTTTTAGCAGGTGCATTTGGTAATATAATTGACTCTGTTTTTTACGGTTATATATTTACAGAAAGTTATTATAACGTGGCTCAGTTTAGCCCTGGTAACGGATATGAGTCTTTTTTTCATGGTCATGTTGTAGACATGCTGCAGTTTCCAATGTTTTCATGGGAATGGCCGACGTGGTTGCCATATATTGGGGGAGAAAGTTTTACTTTTTTTGAGCCTGTTTTTAATATAGCAGACACATCAATTTCGATTGGAGTTGGGATAATGCTATTATTTAACAAAAAAATATATCCTCAAAATTCATAAATTTTATTTGGAGTTAAACAATAGTTCATTTTAATGTCATTAATGTTAATGTCTATTATTTTTTCAATTGGATCAAAAAAAGATATTCCAATTTTAATAGTGTTTTCTGAACATTTTTTTAAAAATCTATCATAATAACCTCCGCCGTACCCAACTCTATGACCTGATTTATCAAAGCATAGTAAAGGAACAAAAACAACTTCAATTTGATTCTCATTAATCTGAATTCCTGACTGAGGTTCAGCAATACCTAGCCCGTTTTCTTTTAGTAAAGTTGCGTCTGTCAATAGAAAATTTACAAAAGATTTATTTTCTAAATTTAATTTTGGAAGAATAACATTCTTATCTTTTCCTTGGATAACCTGAATAATTAGTTTAGTATCAATTTCGTTATTTTTTTCAATTGGAAAAAACACATGAAAATTATTATAATCCCATATGTTTAGTTTCAAAACCTGATTTGCAATATCTATGCTAAGATCTTGAACCTTAACATCTGAAAAAGCACTTCTTTTCTTTTTAAAATTTAATCTTAGAGTTTGCTTTTTCACTTTTTCTTGGTCTTAAACTTATTGCCTTTGTAAATCATATATGGCATAGGTAAAAGAACTGAAATAAAGTATGCAATACTTGCTGTAGATTCATCAAAAGCTGTATAAAAAATCAAGAAAATTAATGAGGAATATATTGCAAGGTTTATAAAAAACTTTTTGAAAAAAACTAAATAATTTTTTAAATCAAAAGCTTCTTTTTCTTTTTTAGACATAGT
>JABJFE010000037.1 GCA_018662905.1 Flavobacteriaceae bacterium | reverse complement strand
GATTATTTAAGAAAAAAGGTTGAGATACTTAGCCCACCTAATCCAATTAATGATTTTAATCAAAATCATAAAAAAAACCTTCACCTAACTAGACAAGCTGAAAGAGCATTAAAAACTACTTTTTTAGAAGCCAAGCTTTTTCAGGGAAAATCAATAAACACAGCCCACCTTCTATTGTGTATATTAAGAAATGAAAATGATCCTACTACAAAGTTATTAATTAAGCTTCAACTTGATTATGAATCTGTTAAGGAACAATTTAAATACATGTTAACTGAACTAAATGATGATTTTTCAAGTTCACCCTCTGCTGAGACATTTCCTGATGATTCTAAAGATAATGAAGATCCAATTGAAGAAAATCCATTCACAATTAAATCTGAATCTAAATCTAAAGTCAAATCTAAAACACCTGTTTTAGATAATTTTGGAAGAGATTTAACTTCCCTTGCTATCGCAGGAAAACTAGATCCAGTAATTGGAAGAGAAAAAGAAATTGAAAGAGTTTCTCAAATTCTTAGCAGAAGAAAGAAAAACAATCCATTGTTAATTGGAGAACCTGGTGTTGGTAAATCTGCAATAGCTGAGGGATTAGCATTAAGGATTATACAAAAAAAGGTTTCTAGAATTCTATACAACAAAAGAGTTGTCACTCTTGACCTGGCAAGTATTGTTGCAGGTACAAAATACAGAGGACAATTTGAAGAAAGAATGAAAGCAGTAATGAATGAAATTGAAAAAAATGATGATATAATATTATTTATAGATGAAATTCATACAATTGTGGGCGCAGGTGGAGCAACAGGTAGTCTAGACGCCTCAAATATGTTCAAACCAGCGCTAGCAAGGGGAGAGATTCAATGCATAGGCGCTACTACGCTTGATGAATACAGACAATACATTGAAAAAGACGGAGCGTTAGAAAGAAGATTTCAAAAAATCATAGTCGATCCAACAACGGTTGAAGAAACTTTAGAGATTTTAAGAAATATAAAAGATCAATATGAATCACACCATAATGTTAATTTTACAGATAAAGCTCTGGAAGCTTGTGTAAAATTAACTGATAGATACATATCAGATAGATTTTTTCCTGACAAAGCTATAGACGCTATGGACGAAGCTGGATCAAGAGTTCATATAACAAATATGGATGTTCCAAAAAATATAGTAAGCTTAGAAATTAGTTTAGAAGAAGTAAGAGATAAAAAAAATGCTGTAGTCAAAAAACAAAAATACGAAGAAGCTGCAAAATTAAGAGATGACGAAAAAAGAATAGAAAAAGAATTAATTCAAGCTCAAGAAAAATGGCAAGAAAAATTAAAATTACATAGAGAAACTGTAAATGAAAGCGATATCTCAGAGGTTGTGTCTATGATCACTGGTATTCCTGTTAATAAAATTGCAAAAGCTGAATTAAAAGAACTTAATAATTTAAATAAAATTATATCAGACAAAGTTATTGGCCAAAACGAAGCTGTAAACAAAGTTGTAAAAGCTATTCAAAGAAATAGAGCAGGAATTAAAGACCCCAATAAACCAATTGGTTCTTTTATATTCTTAGGCCAAACTGGAGTTGGGAAAACTCAACTTGCAAAAATTCTATCATCCGAATTGTTTAGTGGTTCGGACTCATTGATTAGAATTGACATGAGTGAATATATGGAAAAGTTTGCTGTATCAAGACTAATTGGAGCACCTCCAGGCTATGTTGGTTATGAAGAAGGTGGACAACTTACTGAGAAAGTAAGAAGAAAACCTTACAGTGTAATACTACTTGATGAAGTAGAAAAGGCTCATCCTGATATTTTTAATATGCTATTGCAGGTACTTGACGAAGGATCACTAACAGATAGTTTGGGTAGAAAAGTAGATTTTAAAAATACAGTGATTATAATGACCTCGAATCTAGGTGCTAGACAAGTAAAAGATTTTGGAAATGGAGTTGGATTTGGAACAGAATCAATGAAATCACAAGAATCTAAAAACATAAAAAACACTATTGAAAAATCATTAAAAAAAGCATTTTCTCCTGAGTTTTTAAATAGAGTAGATGAAATAGTGATTTTTAACAGTTTAGAGAAAGAAGACTTGAAAAAAATTATATCAATTGAACTTGATAAATTAAAAAACAGATTAAAAGATTTAGGATACTCTCTTAAAATTTCTTCTAAAGCATTGAGCTTTTTATGTGAAAAAGGATTTGATAAAAAATACGGTGCTAGACCATTAAAAAGAGCAATTCAAAACTATGTAGAGGATTTAATCGCTGAAGAAATAGTAAAATCAAAAATAAAAGAAGGAAGTAGTATTAAAATTGATCATGATAGTAAATCATTAAAATTGAAAATAATTAAACTATAACCGGAATTTAAATTATTTCATTAGTAAATAAACAATAAAAACCTCTCTTATTAAGTATTTCACAAAATAGCATAATTAATTTGTGTTTTATACTGAATAAACTTCTCATTATCATAATTTTATATTCAAAATTAATTTACCTAAATCATGAATGTTATAAAATTTGGAGGTTCTTCTATATCAAATTCTCAAAACATAAATAAGGTAATCGATATTATTTCTGGAAATAATACAAACTGTATTATAATTTTTTCTGCAATTGGAAACACAACTGATCAATTAATAAAATGCGGAAAGTTAGCAGGAAAAAGAAATCAGGATTACAAGAATATTCTTTCAGAAATCAAAGAAAATCATATAGAAATATGCTCTAATTTATTTGAATACAATAATCAAAGTGAAATTTTAAGTTTTGTTCAAACTAAGCTCAACAAGTTAGAAAACATATTAGAGGGCATATATAATTTAAAGGAATTTAGTGAAAAAACATATGATAATGTTTCTGGGTTTGGAGAAATATTGTCGTACAATATAATTGGAAAATTATGTCAACAAAAAGGTCTAAATATTGTAATAAAAGACTCTAGGGAAATTATAACTACCAAACTTATTAATATTGGAAGAAAACAAGTCGATTTTAAATTAACTCAGTCAAAATGGAATGATTTTTCGAAATCGATTAATAAAAAAATAATTATTATGCCTGGTTATGT
>JABJFE010000101.1 GCA_018662905.1 Flavobacteriaceae bacterium | reverse complement strand
TGGAATTAAAGTTTCTGGAGAACACTATTTCCCAAAGCTTCACTCAATTGAGTGCAGAATTAACGCGGAGGATCCATTCAAAAACTTTAGACCTTCTCCAGGGAAGATAACAAATCTACATTTGCCAGGGGGGCACGGAGTTAGGCTAGATACCCATGTGTATAGTGGTTATATAATTCCACCTAATTACGATTCCATGATCGCTAAATTGATTGTAACAGCCCAAAACAGAGAAGAAGCAATTAATAAAATGCGTAGAGCTTTAGACGAATTTATTATAGAGGGAATAAAAACAACTATTCCTTTCCACAGACAATTGATGGATCATCCCGATTATATTTCAGGAAATTATACAACAAAGTTTATGGAAGATTTCGAAATTAAAGAAACAATCTAAAGAAAATCAGTAATTATTTTTTCTGCTATTTGAACAGCATTTGTTGCCGCACCCTTTCTAAGGTTATCAGCTACCACCCATAGATTTAAAGCTTTTTCATGAGAAAAATCTTTTCTAATTCTCCCAACAAACACATCATCTTTATTTTTTGAATATAAAGGCATAGGATATTCAAGATTATTAATATCATCTTTAACCGTAACGCCTGAAGTTTCTTTCAATAACTGAGTAATGTCTGCAATATCAAATGAATTTTCTAACTCTATGTTTATTGATTCACTGTGTCCGCCAACTACAGGGATTCTTACAGCAGTAGCACTCACACTAATTGACGAGTCTAAAATTTTTTGAGTTTCATTTGATAACTTCATCTCTTCTTTGGTGTATCCGTTTTCTAAAAACTCATCACAATGAGGAATTGCATTTTGATGAATTTTATAATTGTAAGCCATTTCCCCCTCTATATTGTTGTATTCGTTTTCTAGTTGTTTCATGGCTTTAACTCCAGTGCCAGTAATAGATTGGTAAGTTGAAACTACCACTCTTTTAATACCATACTTTTTATGAATAGGAGCTAAAACCATCAGCATTTGAATTGTTGAGCAATTAGGGTTGGCAATGATTTTGTCAGTTTTATCAATTTCTGAACCATTAATTTCAGGTATTATCAATTTTTTTAAAGGGTCCATTCTCCATGCAGATGAATTATCTATAACAACGGTCCCAACTTCTGCAAATTTAGGAGCCCATATTAATGAGGTTTCACCTCCTGCTGAAAATATAGCTATCTCTGGTTTTTTTCTAAGAGCCTCGTCAAGTCCAATAACATAATAATCCTTTTCACAAAATGAAATAATTTTTCCAACTGAATTTTTAGACGCAACTAGAAACAACTCATTGTAAGGAATTTTTCTTTCCCTTAAAACATCTAACACTACAGTACCAACCATTCCAGTAGCTCCAACAATTGCAATTTTCATTTTTTTTAATTTTTTACAAAAATAATTTTTTATGCTTAAGACGTTGTGTGTTAATCAAAATAAGTCAATTTTATAACAAAAAGTTACAATTACAACACTATCTAGTTATCTTTCTTTTAATTCTTCTAGAAATCGAACTTATTATTTCATAGGAAATAGTGTTAGCTTTTTTTGAAAACTCTTCTGCAGAGTAAGAATTATCATCAAAAAATATAACATCATCACCTTCTTTGCAATTTAACCCTGTAACATCAACCATAATCATGTCCATACAGACATTACCAACTATTTTAGCTAGTTTGCCTCCAACAAGAACTTCTCCCTTTCCATTTCCATATTGTCTTCCAATTCCATCTGCGTGCCCAATAGGAAGTGTGGCAATAACAGTACTTTTTTTTGCTAAAAACCCTCTATTATAACCAACAGAGCTACCAGTGTCAAGATTGTGGATTTGAGACACTATAGTTTTTAAAGTTAAAACAGGTTTTAGGCTGTTTTTATACTTAATGTCGTTTCCAAAACCATATAATCCAATACCAGATCTAACCATATCAAATTGATAGTCAGAATAATTTAAAATCCCAGAAGTGTTTAAAAGATGTTTTTTTAAAGTTGTATTCAACTCCTTTTCTAAAGTTTCGCTAATTGATATAAATTCCTCAATTTGTTTTTCAGAATAGTTTTTTTCCCCTAAATCTTCAGAAGCTCCTAAGTGCGAAAATATATATTTGGGATGATTGAGGTTAATTAGCTTACAAAGCTTTTGAACATCTTTTTTTATAAACCCTAGCCTGTTCAATCCGGTATTAAATTTTATTTGAAAAGGGTAAGTAGTTTTGTTTTCTTTTTTCAATGCATCAACAAAAAAAGACAATATTCTAAATGAGTAAATACTAGGTTCTAAGCTGTGATTTATTATTTCATTAAAATCATTTTCTTGAGGATGTAAAACAAGAATAGGAATTTTTATTCCAAATTTTCTTAAATCAACTCCTTCTTTTGTGTAGGCAACAGCTAAATAATCAACCCCGAGCCTTTCTAGTTCTTCGGATACAACTATAGAATCACTTCCATAAGAAAATGCCTTTACGACAGCCATAAACTTAGTTTGGCGGCTTATTTTAGATTTCAAATAATCTAAATTATTTTTTAAGTTATCAAGCTTAATTTCTACAGTTGTTTCTTTAACAGGCATTACTATAAAATTTTTTTACTCATCTTTTTAATAAAAATCTCTCTTGACAAAGGTTCGTATTCTTTCTTTTCTCCAATTAAAACTAAATCTTTGTTTTTCTCTTTTCTAAAACTATATCCAGCAGGGTTTCCGGTTTCAACACATATGGCATGAACTTTTTTAACATCTTCTGCACATGCCATTAAATCTGGCATTGGACCAAAGGGATTACCTTCATAATCCATGTCTAGACCGGCTACAATGATTCTAAGCCCATTGTTAGCAAGTGAATTACAAACCTGTATAAGTGATTGGTCAAAAAACTGCGCTTCATCAATCCCAATAACATCAACATCTTTGCAATTATTTAGTATTTCTTTTGGATTAGAGATTATAGAAGCCATAACCTCATTTTTAGCATGAGAAATTATTTTGTTATTTGGATTTCTAGAATCAATTTTTGGTCTGAATACTTTATATCTTTGACCTGATAATTCCACTTTTTTAATTCTTTTTATTAGTTCCTCGGTTTTTCCAGAAAACATAGACCCGCACACTACCTCTATTCTACCTTTAAATTCATGCTTTTTATTCATCTAAGTAATATTTATTGAAATCTCTTACAAAGTAGTTAACTTTAAAGATTCGACAAAGGTCCTAAATTTAATTCAACATGGCAAAATTATATATCGTACCAACTCCTATTGGAAATTTA
>JABJFE010000076.1 GCA_018662905.1 Flavobacteriaceae bacterium | reverse complement strand
TTCTTTGCCATTTTTATAGCTGGCTTTAAGAGATTCATTATCTTCTTTGAAATAATTAAAAATAGCTGTGTCGTAATGAGAAGAAACGTTAAAAGCCCTAAAGGCAAAGTTTTTTCTATATTTTAAATTGATTTCACCCTTATCATTGTTAAGTATATTTAAAAAATCAGAATAATCATCTTTCGATGATACGCACATTACATCCTTAAAATTTTTTGCTGCTGCTCTTATTAAAGAAATACCTCCAATGTCGATCTTTTCTATAATATTTTCTTCGCTTTGATTTGATTTTACCGTTTCTTCAAAAGGATAGAGGTCAACAATTACCAAATCAATATTAGGAATCTCATAATTTTTAAGATCAGTGACGTCATTATTGTTGTCATTCCTATTTAAAATACCTCCAAAAATTTTAGGATGAAGAGTTTTAACTCTTCCTCCAAGAATTGATGGATATCCTGTAACATCTTCAACTTTAATAACTGGAATTCCTATTTTTTTCAAAAAAAGTTCAGTTCCTCCAGTTGAATAGATTTTAACTCCAAGTTTGTCTAGTTTTTTTGCGATTGGTTCTAATCCATCTTTGTTAAAAACAGATATGAGGGCTGACTTTAATTTTAGCATACTTTAATGGAAAACAATGTATACCATAAAAGTAGTTTTTTTTGAAAAAATAAATGATGGTTTTTAATAAAAGTTTATATTTTTTTTGAAATTAAAATATTTATATTTTCTAAAAAATTTAAATCTTGATTTGTAAATCTACTAGGAGTGTTAGAATCAATATCGATTTGTCCAATATTTTTATTGTTAACAAATATTGGAACAACAATTTCAGATTTAACGTTTATGTTACATGAGATATAATTACTCTCTGAACTGACATCATCTACTATAATTGGTTTGTTTGATTCAGCCGTTTGTCCACAAATTCCTTTTCCAAACGGAATTTTAGTGTGTTCTGTTTTTAATCCGCTGTAAGATTTAAGAATCAAATGTTTGTTTTTATCATGGAAGTAAAACCCAACCCAATCATAGCCAACAACATTTTTTTGTAGAAATTCACACACTAGTTGGAGAGAATCTTTAAGTGAAAGATTGTTTAACGATTTTTCAATAAAATTAAATTCTTTTTGGTACATAAAAAAACTGCCCTTAAAAGGGCAGTTATATATTTAGTTTATTACATCATGCCTGGCATTCCGCCACCACCCATTGGTGGCATTGCAGGCGGTGCATCTTCTTTAATGTCAACAAGAGCACATTCAGTAGTTAAAATCATTCCTGCCACTGATGCAGCGTTCTCTAATGCAATTCTAGTTACCTTTTTTGGATCAATTATACCTTGTTTTAGAAGATCAACATATGTTTCAGATTTCGCATCATATCCGAAATTTCCTTTGCCTTCTAACACTTTTGCAACAACAACTGAACCTTCACCTCCAGCATTTTCAACAATAGTTCTTAAGGGAGATTCAATAGCTCTAGAAATAATTTGTATTCCTGTAGCTTCGTCTAAATTTTCACTATTAATTTTTTCTAGTACTTTTCTAGTTCTTAATAATGCAACACCACCACCAGCTACAATACCTTCCTCAACGGCAGCTCTTGTTGCATGAAGTGCATCATCAACTCTATCTTTCTTTTCTTTCATTTCAACTTCAGAAGCAGCACCAACATAAAGAACGGCAACTCCACCAGCAAGTTTTGCTAGCCTTTCTTGAAGTTTTTCTTTATCATAATCTGATGTTGTAGTTTCAATTTGTGCTTTAATTTGGTTTACTCTAGCTTCAATGTTTTCTTTTACACCAGCTCCATTAACAAGAGTAGTATTGTCTTTGTCTATAGTCACTCTTTCTGCTGAGCCTAACATTTCAATTGTTGTATTCTCTAATGTAAAGCCTCTTTCTTCAGAAATTACTGTTCCACCAGTCAAAATAGCTATATCTTCAAGCATTGCCTTTCTTCTATCTCCGAAACCAGGTGCTTTAACAGCAGCTATTTTTAAAGAACCTCTTAGTTTATTTACTACTAAAGTAGCAAGCGCTTCTCCATCTACATCTTCAGCAATAACTAATAATGGTTTTCCGCTTTGAGCTACTGGCTCTAAAACTGGTAATAAATCTTTCATTGCAGATATTTTTTTATCGTACAATAAAATATATGGAGATTCTAAATCAGCTTCCATTTTTTCAGAGTTAGTAACAAAGTATGGAGATAAATATCCTCTATCAAATTGCATACCTTCAACTACATCAACATAAGTATCAGTACCCTTAGCTTCCTCAACAGTAATTACACCTTCTTTTCCTACTTTTTCAAATGCTTCAGTAATTAATGATCCAATCGATTCATCGTTATTAGCTGAAATAGAAGCTACTTGTTTAATTTTATCAGATGAGCTTCCAACGGTTTCAGCATTTTTATTTAATTCTTCAACAATTGCTTCAACAGCTTTGTCTACTCCTCTTTTTAAGTCCATTGGGTTTGCACCAGCTGTAACGTTTTTCAAACCTTCTTTAACTATAGCTTGTGCTAAAATAGTTGCAGTTGTAGTACCATCTCCTGCAAGATCATTAGTTTTTGAAGCAACTTCTTTAACCATTTGTGCTCCCATATTTTCTAAAGCATCTTCTAATTCAATTTCTTTTGCTACAGTTACACCATCTTTTGTTATTTGCGGTCCTCCAAAAGCTTTTCCAATTATAACATTACGACCTTTTGGTCCTAAAGTTACTTTCACAGCGTTAGCTAATGCATCTACACCTTTTTTTAAACCTTCTCTTGCCTCTACGTCAAATTGTATTTTTTTTGCCATTTTATTTTTTTTAAATATTAAACAATTGCAAGAATATCTGATTCTCGCATTATTAAGTAATTTTTATCATCAAGTTTAAGTTCTGTTCCACTGTATTTTCCATACAAAACAGAATTTCCAACTTTAACAGTTACAGGATTTTCTTTTGTTCCTGGACCAACAGCAACAACGTTACCTTTTTGTGGTTTTTCTTTAGCTGTATCAGGAATAATTATTCCTGAAGCTGTCTTAGTCTCCGCTTCTAAAGGTTGAATTAAAACTCTATCGGCTAGTGGTTTAATGTTTAATTTACTCATATTTTATATTTTAATAGTTAATTCACAGCAATCATGCCAATTTAATAATTATGACAAAACGGTCAAATATTATTGCTTTTTGTGACAAGCTGACATTTTGTTTTTAAAAAAATTATTCTTGAACGGGAATGTCTAATGGAATTTCTTCAGATAAAGCTTCAGGGATAACTGTTTCTATACTGCTAGAGTCTAATAGCTTAGATTCAGTACTTTCGTTATTATTATTATTTAGTGTAATATTAGAAAGTAATATTAGAACTAATAATAGAGAAGCCAGTGCCCAAGTACTTTTATCCAGAAAATCTGTAGTTTTCCTTACACCTCCTATTTGTTGAGAGTCTCCTCCTCCAAAAGATGAGGATAATCCTCCTCCTTTTGGGTTCTGAACCATGATTACTAAAACAAGTAAAAAAGAAACTATTAATATTAAAATTAGAAAAATTGAAAAACTACTCATGACATTTTGTTTTTTATACTACTTTTTATCGTTTTGATTTGATCTGCAAATAAACTGATTTTTTCTGGATATTTCAAGGAAAGAATTTCATAAGCTCGTATTGCCTCTTCAAATTTATTTTGATTAAAATAAATTTTAGCTAAAGTTTCGGTCATATATTCCTTATTGCTAAGCTTGAAATCAGATGATAAATCATCCCTAGCTATGTTTTTTTTTGGATCAATTTTAGGGTTTACTTTTAAAAAACTTTCAATTAAAGAATTCTGCGAATATTCAAGGTTTTTAGTCTGTTTACTGGCATTTAGCCAATCAATAAACGAGTTTTTAGTTTTTTCTAAGGAGAGTATTGTTGAATTATCCTCAGATTTTATTTTTTCAAGTTCAATAATATCAAAGAGAACCGATCGGTCAGTTGAGTAAATTGAACTAGTCTTTAAGGCATTATTAAATCTAATATTATTGAATTTTTTCAACCCAATTAGTTCAATAATTCTAGCAGTTTGAAAGTAAGGGTACTTTTTTATGATTTTTTTTATTGAAATACTTTGATCCAAATTAATATTATTTGGATTTTTTACTAAATTATTAAAATTCTCTTTACTTAGATTTACCATTTTGCTAATGACGCGTTAAAAATATCTTGTGTAATTCTTTCAAATATAATATCGTGTGCTTCAGATTTTACATTTAACAATTGTGTTTCGGCAGGGTAATCAAAGTAAAAGGAAAATTTTCTTTCAAAATTATCTTCTTCTTTTTTAATATTAATAAATCTAACGTTTATGCCAACACTTAATCTATTTTGAGAAGCTTGCAAGTTTGAGGTAGAAGTCATAGGACTAACTCTGTATTCTTTTATTTCACCTTCGTATATTAAGTCTGCATCGGAACTTAATAATTGTAAATTAGTTTGATTTTGAAGTATATTTTGTAGAGCTATTGTGAAATCTCTATCCAAACCAGGTTCAAAAATTGAACCCATTGAGTTACCCGCTTCATTTTCAAAGAAATTAACCTGAAAACTTTCTGTGCCCTCCGGAATTGATGCACCAGTAAAAGAGTAATTTCCACAACTTTTTATAAAAAAGGATAGAATCAATAAAGAAATTAATTTATAGTTCAATGTCATGTTGTTTAATTTTTCTATATAAAGTTCTTTCAGAAATACCTAATTCAATTGCAGCAGCCTTTCTTTTGCCATTATTTCTTTCTAGCGCCTTTTTTATTAACTCTAGCTCTATATCGTGAATTGACAAAGTTTCTTCTTCATTAATTTCTTCTGCAAAATGATACTTATCTTCTTTAGAATTAAAAATACTTTCTTTTTCATTAAACTCTATGATTTCGGTCTTTTTTTCTTCATTTAATTTTTCTTGTAAACTTTCTAAAGAATTATAGTCTTTTTCTTTTAGATCAGACTTAAAGTTATCATTGTTTAAATGACTTGTTATTTTCTTTAAGTCATTCAAATCTTTTTTCATATCAAATAAAATTTTATATAAAATTTCTCTTTCATTTGAAAAATTGTCAGTCGAACTATTCTGATTAATTAAAGCAGGTAAAGTAGAATTGAATTCAGGAAGATAGGATTGTAATAACTGACTTGAAACTTCTCTTTTTTCTTCAAGAACGGAAAGTTGTTCAGCTACATTTCTTAATTGTCTAATATTACCATTCCAGCGGTACATATTTAGTAAATGTTGAGCGTTTTCGTCTAATCTGATAGTTGGCATATTGTATTTCTTAGCAAAATCACTTGCAAATTTTCTAAACAACAAATGAATATCCTCTCTTCTATTTCTAAGTGGAGGAATTTTAATTTCAACAGTACTCAATCTGTAATATAGATCTTCTCTAAATTTTCCTTTTTGAATAGCCTTCTCCATGTCTAGGTTAGTAGCTGCTACAATTCTTACATTAGTTTTTTGAACTTCTGAGGCTCCAACTTTGATATATTCTCCGTTTTCTAAAACTCTCAAAAGTCTGACTTGAGTTGTTAAAGGAAGTTCTCCAACTTCATCTAAAAAAATAGTTCCACCATCTGCAACTTCAAAATAACCTTTTCTTGCGTTATTGGCACCTGTAAATGCACCTTTTTCATGTCCAAATAATTCTGAGTCTATTGTTCCGTCAGGAATAGCTCCACAGTTTACTGCAATATATTTGTTATGTTTTCTATGAGATAATTGATGAATGATTTTAGGAAAACTTTCTTTTCCAACACCACTTTCACCTGTAACTAAGACTGAAATATCAGTTGGAGATACTCGCATTGCCTTTGCTATTGATCTGTTTAAAATAGGGTCGTTTCCGATAATTCCAAATCTTTGTTTAATATTTTGTGTACTTGATTCCATAATAATTTTTTATAAACCTTTACTTATCCCAATAAGAGTAGCAGATGTACATTCCAAAACTTTTACTTTTACAAAATCTCCAATTTTATGTGATTCTTTTGGGAAAACAACCATTGTATTTTGTTCGTTTCTTCCCGCCCAATGTAATGTAGATTTTTTCGATTCTTTTTCAATAAGAACTTCTACAACTTTTCCTATATATTGTTTTGTTCTGTAATGACTGTGCTTTCGCTGTAAATCAATAATTTGTTGTAATCTTATTTTTTTTATTGACTCTTCAACATTGTCTTCAAATTTTTTTGCTGCATATGTGCCAGGCCTTTCAGAATATTTGAACATATAACCAAAATCATATTTAACTTTTTCCATTAAACTTAAAGTTTGCTCGTGATCCTTATCACTTTCATTTGGAAACCCAGTAATCATATCGTGAGAAATTCCGCAATTAGGTATAAGTTTTTTAATATTTTTAATCAGTGATAAATATTCATCTCTAGTGTGTTGTCTATTCATTGACTTTAAAATTGGGTCACTTCCAGATTGTACAGGGAGATGTATATAATTACAAATGTTATTATATAAAGACATTGTTTTTATTACATCTAAACTCATGTCCTGAGGGTTTGATGTTGAAAACCTAATTCTTAGATTAGGAAAAGATTCTGCAACAAGTTTTAATAGTTTTGAAAAATTAACAGAAGTTTTTTTAACAAATTCATCAGCGTTCTTAAAATCTTTTTTCAAACCTCCTCCGTACCATAAATAACTATCTACGTTTTGGCCAAGCAGAGTGATTTCTTTATAATTTGCTTTGTTTAGATCATGAATTTCATTTAAAATACTTTTTGGATCCCGGCTTCTTTCTCTTCCTCTAGTGAACGGAACTACACAGAAAGTACACATATTGTCGCACCCTCTTGTTATTGACACAAAAGCTGTAACTCCATTAGACGAAAGTCTTACAGGACTAATGTCACCATAAGTTTCTTCTTTAGATAGAATTACATTAACTGCATTTCTACCCTCATTAATTTCTTCCAATAGATTAGGAATGTCTTTATAAGCGTCAGGTCCAACAACTAAATCAACAATCTTCTCTTCATCCAAAAATTTACTTTTAAGTCTTTCAGCCATACAACCTAGTACTCCAACTTTTAAATTTTTATTTTTTCTTTTTAATTTATTAAAACTTTCAAGTCGTTTTCTTACAGTTAACTCAGCTTTTTCTCTAATAGAGCATGTGTTTAGTAAAATCAAATCAGCTTCATTTAAATCATTTGTAGAATTGTATCCTTCTTTTGAAACAATTGAAGCTACAACTTCACTGTCAGCAAAATTCATTTGACAGCCATAACTTTCTATATAAAACTTCTTAGCAACTTCTTTTTTTTCAGTTAGCGTTTTTTTTTCTTTTATTTTGTATACTGTACTCATTGTTAGTTAATCTGTGTAAATTTTATGTAAATATAACAATATATGACAATATGTCAGTATAAATTTTAATCAAAAAAATACAAATTATTAGCAGCTCCAAATTTTGAATAAAAAAAAAAATATACTTTTGTGATCTAAAAATCAATTTTAAATGTCAAAAAATTTAGTAATTGTTGAGTCTCCTGCCAAGGCAAAAACTATTGAAAAATATCTTGGTCCTGACTTTAAAGTATCTTCTAGTTATGGTCATATTTCAGATTTACCATCAAAGGAAATAGGTATTGATGTAGATAATGATTTTAAACCAAAATATATTGTCTCAAGTGATAAAAAAGACATAGTAAAGCAACTTAAAAAACAAGCTTCATCTGTTGATACAGTTTGGTTAGCAAGTGATGAAGATAGAGAGGGAGAGGCTATTGCATGGCATTTATTTGAAAGTTTAAAATTGGATAAAGCAAAAACTAAAAGAATTGTTTTTAGAGAAATTACTAAAAAAGCAATTTTACATGCAATTGAAAACCCAAGAGAAATTAATTATGATTTAGTCAATGCCCAACAAGCTAGACGTATAATTGATAGATTAGTTGGTTTTGAAATTTCTCCAATTTTATGGAGAAAAGTTAAAGGTGGCCTTTCTGCAGGAAGAGTTCAGTCAGTTGCCGTAAGATTACTGGTTGATAGAGAAAATGAGATTAACGATTTTATCCCTGTTTCTTCTTTCAAGATTGCGGGAAAATTTTCTGATTCAAATAATAATATATTAGACGCTCAATTATCAGGAACTTTTGAATCGGAAGAAGAAGCGAAAAGTATTCTTGAAAAAAGTTTAGATTCTAATTTTTTAATTTCATCAGTTGAAAAGAAACCATTTAAAAAATCTTCTTCAGCCCCTTTTACAACTTCTACTTTGCAACAGGAAGCTTCTAGAAAACTAGGATTTTCGGTAAGTCGAACAATGTCAGCTGCCCAAAGATTATATGAGTCAGGAAACATTACTTACATGAGAACAGATAGTGTTAATCTTTCTGATGATGCACTTAACGCCGCAGGAAAGGTTATTTCTAAAACTTATGGAGAGAACTATCACAAAATAAAAAAGTTTTCAAACAAAAATAAAGGTGCTCAAGAAGCTCATGAGGCTATTAGACCTACTAATTTTGAAAAAAGACAAGTTAACATGGAATCTGATCAAATTAAATTATATAATTTAATTTGGCTTAGAACTATAGCATCACAAATGAGTGATGCAATACTTGAAAGAACCATATTAAAGATATC
>JABJFE010000039.1 GCA_018662905.1 Flavobacteriaceae bacterium | reverse complement strand
ATTTGAGTTAATTCTGGCCCTGAAACTCCACCTTCTCCCTTCATACTATGGCATGAAATACACAATGTAGCATTATACATATTTTTACCATTGTCAAAACTGGCGTTTTTATAATTTTTTTCATAAGCAGACATCAATAATTCAACTGTCCAATCAATTCCCGGACCTTGTGGTTGGATTACATCCTTCATATTATCTGAACTGCGTTTAGTAGCAATTTCAGTTAATTCTAAAAGGTAGTCTCTTTCTTGTTCTGGAACATTTTCCAATGCTGTTTTTTGAATAGCCTTAATAAACTTTAAATACATTTTACCACCAGCCTTTTGAAGCGCACTACCAAACCACTCAAAATAACGCTCCCTAGCTTTACTTGACCAACCTTTTTTAAGGTAACTTAAACTATGGGCATAACTTATATTACGTTGATTTGGCATGTTTGCTAACATGTTTTCTACGTCTTTTCCATATTGTTCACTTCTGTTAGAAATATCACTAGATAAGTATATTTCTTTCATACCCTCTAAAGAGTTGTTCGTTTCCATTTCTAATAATGTTAAATCAATAATTTCTTCTACCTGTAAATAACTTAAAGTCTTACATAATTCCATGTTCACTGCCTCAGAACTAACTAAATAAGCTGGCAAGAACAATTCTTTTATTTTTTCTTTTATTTCATTTGGCAAACTACCATCAAATCTTAACATTAATAAATCACTTGCTCTTATAAAATTTAATTTATTAGACTCATTAAGATTTTTCCAATTAATTTTTATTAAACTATAAAGAGCTTCAATTCTAGTGTCATCATCGCCGTGACGTGCAATTGCTAGTGCTAGTTCTAAAGTTGTTTCAACAGAATTATTTTTTTTAATCTCATCTTTCCAGTGTGAAAAATCTAAATGTTCTAAGGCTACTCTTGCTGAAAAGCGAATAGCTCGATCTTTATAATCTAAATGCTTTAAGATAAAAGACACTTTTTCTGGATTAGGTGAAATATGCAATCGTTCAAGTTCATGTCTTAATTCTCGATCTTTTTTTCCTTTTGAACGCTCTTCAAGTTCTAGTACTTCTGACGGTAATTCACCTTCATAAGTTACTCTGTACAACCCAGATTCAAGACGCCTTCCACCAGTCAAAAAGTATAATGCTCCGTCATCTCCTACTATTCCATTTGTTAGTGGTAATGGAACACCTGAAATAAATTCAGTTACCTCAGTTTCAAAAGAACTTCCCTTAGGATTTAGTTTGGCATGATACATTGTTCCATAACTCCAGTCAAACAAATACAATCCGTTTTGATAATATGCGGGAAATTTCAATCCACTTCCATCCAGTAAACCAGTTGGAGAACCCTGTCCCAAATTGACGATTCCCGACAGATTATCAGGATAATAATCTCGAAATTTACCAGTTCCAGTTCTCCATCCAAAATCTGCTCCGCTAGTTACATGGTTTAAACGAATTGGTCTATACCAAGGCATTCCAAGGTCGTACTCCATATCAGAATCAAAACCAAATAATTCATTATCACGATTAAAAGCTATATCAAATGTATTTCTTGTCCCCACAGCAATCAAAGTCCAATCATTACCCTCAAAATCTGTTTGCGCTACCCAACCACCTGGTGCTTTTCTAGAATTTGCATGTCCACTTGGATCTTTAATTACTGGCAATAAATTATCTTCTCCCCAAACCTCAGGCACACGACCATGTACATCACTTGGAATGTCAGTATGATTACCAAAAACCATATACATTGATTTTCTGTCAGGAGACAGTTCAATACTATGTGGCCCATGCTCACCATTACCTATTACCGTTTTTAATGTTTTAACAGTATCTAATTCGCCATCATCGTTAGAATCTATAATCTTATATAAACCACTTTTAATTTTTTCATCATAAGAATTCACTAAGGCAAATAATTCGTTGTTATGAAATAATAAACCTTGAGCCAAACCAACATTCAAATTTAATTCCTTTACATAAAGACTATCTTTTCCATTATATTTCTTAATTGTTGCTTTATAAATACTTCCAAATTGATCAGATGCATAAAAATTCCCTTTATCATCCTTAGCAAAACTGACCCAAGATCCTTGTTCATTATCTGTTGGCTCATAAATTTTAGAAATACTAAACCCTTTAGGTAGGGTAATATCATTTACAGTAACTTTTTCAATAATAGGATATTCATTATTTGTATTAAGATCACAAGACGAAAAAATAATAAATAACAGTAAAAGATATTTTATATTCAAAATATTAACTAAAAGCTTTTTTAATTTCTTCATTAATTCTATTTGGTTTATTTGTATTAGCATTAATCAAACACCATATCGTTTTAGAAGTTACTAATAACTTGTTAGTTTCCTTGTTGAATATTTTCACTACTCTACTCGATTTAACTCCTTCAGTCTTATCTATATGAGTTATTATTTTGATTTTTTCATCTAAAAAAGCAGGGTGATGATATTGAATTTGATGTTCTAACAAAACCCAATAGTAATTATTTAATATTTCGTTAGAAACTAGATTTATCCAATGGTTTTTTGCAATTTCTTGTATCCATTGAACATATATAACGTTATTAACATGATTCAAGTCATCTAAATCATTTTTTGTAACTGTAATTTCTTGTTCTAAAAAATTCATTTAATCATATTAATTGTTTTTTACAAAAATCATACAGTGTTGCCAAGGAAGATTATCTATGTTTTTTCGAAGTTTAAAACCAGCTGCTTCCATTTCTTTAATAGCTTGTTTTTCACTCATTTTGTGTATTGTTTTTATTGGAACTAATGGATCTTCCGCTCTGTATTCAATTAAAAATAATTCTCCATTAGATTTTAATGCACTTTTCATTGATGCAATCATTTCTACTGGAAAACTAAACTCATGATATACGTCAACCATTAAAATTTTATCAACTGAATTTTTAGGTATTTCAACACTTTTTTCAGTTCCAAGTATTGTATCAATATTTTTTATCTCACTATTCTCTTTATTTTTTTCAATAGCCATTAACATTTCTGTTTGGATATCTACTGCATACACTAAACCATTTTTAGCTAAAGGCGCCATTCTAAATGCATGATATCCAGAACCCGCTCCAATATCAGCTATAACATCATTTGGCTTAATTTTCATATTTTTAATCAACTTAGAAACATTTTCTTCTTTTTCTCGCTCTGACCTTTCTAACCAACCAATCCCTTGATAACCCATAACATAAGCAATTTCTCTGCCCATATACCATTTTCCAATTCCATTGTAATCACCATTTTTAAAAGTGTATTTGTTTTCAACAATAGAATTTTGTGCTGTACAATCATTTGATTGTAATATGACAGAAATTAGTAATATTAGAATGGTCAAATTTTTCATTTATAATTGATATTTCTTAAATATTTTTTGTCAATATAAAAAGTCCCAAAAGGTATTACAGAAGCACTTAATATAATAAGAAAAGATTTAGAACTCCAGTTAAATTTTTTTCGAAAAATAGTTGCAAAAACGACATAACTCATAAATAAAAGTCCATGCGGCATTCCAAGTAGTTTTACATAAAATTCATCATTACCATAATATTTGATAGGGACTGCAATAAAAAGCAGTAATAAATAAGATATTCCCTCCATTAAACTAATTAATCTAAATAACTGTCTCAAAATAATATTTAATTTTTAGATGCATTATAAAATTGCATTCCTAAGTTAGACTTATTGTTATGATTAAATAAAGTGGCATTATCCCAATGCGAACCAGTTGCCCATAAAGTTGAACAACTTGTTGATACCCAAGCAGGTTCCCAATATACAATTCCTTCTCCTCCACTTTGAAATATTTTTGTTTTTAAATCATTCAAGTAATTTAATTGTCCTTGCTCAGTTGCAGGATAGCCAGTAATTAATGCATTTTTATTAAAAATATTATTTGCTGAATCTGCATTATTTAATGTAAAAGGATATCCGGTTTCTACTATCATTAATCTTTTATTATATGTTTCAATCAGTGTTTTAATGGGTGTATCAATAGAATTTAAATCATATTCAGACCACATAGGATAGTAAGACAACCCTATCCAATCATAATCTGTAACACCTGCAGCACTCGCTTGTTCAAACCACCATAGTCCATTTTCAGGTTGAGCTATATGTAACATTATTTCAATTTTTTTATTTTTTGAAGAACTAATATCTCTAACAGCTTTTATTCCTTTATTTATTAATAATGAGTTTCTTGTCCAGTCAATAGGCCATTTTAATTCTCCAGTTTGTAAAATCATTGCATTAATTTCATTACCGACTTGAACAATTTCAGGCAAAAGGTTAGAATTAGCTAAATCATTTAGTGTATCATATGTGTAATTATAAAGTAAATCTCCTAATGGTCCTGTATTATTAATTTGAGTCAACCAAGCTGAAGGTATTTCTTGAACTGAAGGGTCTGCCCAAGTATCTGAATAATGAAAATCTAATAAAACTTTCATCCCCTCGGATTTAGCACGTTGAATAGATTTTTTTACATCATTAAGATTAGAATAGTTTGTCCAAGTTGGATTATGCCACAGCCGAATACGTACTATGTTAGTTCCTGCTTCTGAAAAAATTTTATAAGGATCTTTATCGTTACCATTTAAATCTTTATATACAGCACCACATTCTTCCATTTCGTTAACATAGGATAGATCGGCACCATAATAAAAAACATCAGAATCAGGGTTTTTTTGAACAAGTGATTCGGAATCTTTCTTGGAACAAGAAATTAACAAAAAAGATAAAAATATAATATTAAAATATTTTTTCATATTTCAATTTGTTTTCCTGTTCGTATTGACTTATCAGCAGCTAAAACTATTTTCATACTATTAACAACATCAACCATGTCTTGTGTAATATCTAAATCTTCATCGATTACTTTAAGAAAATATCTCTGTTCTATTTCACATAATTCATCATGATTTGGTTCATCTTCAGTATTAATATATTGGTCTTGATTTAAAAAGACTCCTTTATCATCTCTTTCTTGATTATGTATCAAAAGCATATTTGTTTTAGTATGACTATCAACTGTAGAAGATTTAATATTAGTATTTTCCGAAGGCTCAACAATACTTACCGATCCCTTAGGACCAATAACATCTTTTACAAAAAAAGCTGTTTTACTAATCATTGGCCCCCAACCAGCTTCATACCAACCAATAGAACCATCTTCAAAAACCAATTGCAGGTGTCCATAATTATACATATCAGGACTTATTTCATCAGACAAATTCACACCAACAGCATTAACATATTTAGGTTTTGATTTGGTCATTTGACACATAACATCTACATAATGAACAGCACAATCTACAATAGGAGAAGTAGATTTCATTAAATTTTTATGAACGATCCATTGGCTCTCCGAACTTTGTTGATTTAAATTCATTCTCATTACTAAAGGTGATCCTAATTTATTACATAAATCAATAAACCTATTCCAGGTTGGATGATATCTTAAAATATATCCTACAACAATTTTTTTCTTATTTTTTTTAGCTAATTCTATTATTTCCTCTGCATCTTTAATGTTTTCAGCTAAAGGTTTTTCAATAAAAATATGGGCTCCATAATTAAGACTTTTAATTGCAAATTCTTTATGAGATTCTGTATATGAATTTATTGAAACAATATCTGGTTTTGTATGTTCTAATGCATAATTAAAATCGTCAAAATGAGGAACATTATTTAATTCTTTAGAAAGTTTAATACGTTTTTTTGGGGTTCTTGAAACTAGACCAACAAGATTAAACTTATCGATTTTATCATAAGCTCTGGCATGTGAACTACCCATATTACCAACACCAACAACTAATACTTTATAAATCATATTTTAATTTACAATAAAAAAAATAAAACATTCTTAATTGGATATTAATCTAAAGTTTATTATTTAATATAAAATCTGATGCCTTTTCAGCAATCATATAAACAGGCGCATTTGTATTACCAGAAACAATTTTTGGCATGATTGACGCATCAACAACTCTCAAGTTAGATATACCACGAACTTTTAATAATGGATCAACCACAGCCATACTGTCAATTCCCATTTTACAAGTACCTACCGGATGATAAACAGTTTCTACTGTTTTTTTTATATGATTAATAAGTGAATCATCAGTAGATCTATCTAAAGGAAGTCTATTTTTTTGTGTATGTTTTTTTAAAGCTTCATCTTCCATTAACTTAAAAACTAGCTTCCCTCCTTTTATAAGCTGATCAAGGTCATCCGGATGTTCAAGAAAATTAGGTTGAATTACTGGTGAATCTTTTGGATTTGAAGAAGAAAGACTAACTGATCCTCTACTTTTTGGATGGAGTAAAGTGGGTAATATAGTGAAGCCATCAACTCTTGGATAATCATATAAATCATAAGCATCATAACCATATTTATCTTTAATACATATTGGGGAAAAATGTAATTGAAAATTTACTTTCCCACCCTTTTGATTAATATCAAAAAATGCCATTCCTTCAAGTGGACCAGCACAAAAAACTCCTTTTTTATTAACGAAATAATTCCAAGCTGCCTTAAGTTGACCTAAAGGTGAAATATAATGATTGATACCCTCTTGAGTTTTAGATTGTGCACATATTGGGTAAAACAAATGATCTTGCAAATTCTTTCCAACTCCTTTAAGTTCGTGCAAACAATCAATTCCATGTTTTTTAAGTTCTGAAAAATCTCCAATTCCAGATAACATCAATAATTGTGGAGATTGGAAAGCTCCAGCTGAAACTATCACTTCCTTGTTAGCATAAACTTTAATTAACTCAGATCCTTTTTTATATTCAATTCCAACTGCAATTTTATCTTTTAATAATATTTTACAAACTTGAGCATTTGTAATTGCTGTTAAATTGGGTCTGTTTAAAATAGGTTTTAAAAATGCAACTGCCCCACTTTGTCGACTTCCATTTTTAATAGTGCTATGAACTAAACCAGCACCCTCTTGAGATACTCCATTGTAATCATTATTTTCAGGAATACCATTATTTTTGCAAGCTGATATAAATCCATCAACATATGGAGTTTTAAATTTTTTCGGAAGTGTTACCCCTAATTCTCCAGAAACACCATGATAATTAGAATCAACATTACCAATTTGTTCGTGAGATTCTGATTTTTTAAAATAGGGTAATACATCTTTATAACTCCAACCACTATTACCAAGCGCTGCCCAACCATCATAGTCATTAGCATTACCCCTTACATAAGCCATTGCGTTTGTAGAGCTACTTCCTCCTAATGTTTTTCCTCTTGGTAAATAGATTTTACGATTTATAACATTAGACTGTTTTTGAGTCCAAAATCCCCAATCTTGTTTGCTTTTATGAATCTTTAAATATGCACCTGGAATATGTATATTCATGTTAGAATCAGGTCCGCCTGCTTCTAATAATAAAACTGAATTGTTTAGATTTTTGGATAAACGATTTGCTAAAACACAACCAGCAGAACCTGCTCCAATTATAATATAATCGAAAGATTGAATCATAAATCTAGTTATTTAACTTATACTAAGTTAAAATAAAAAGTCAAGATTATTAGAATAAAAAAAGTGTGTTTTAAGATTAGTTACTTCCAAAAGTTATATTATCAAAATATATTATATGATTGCTTGACCTGTCCTTAAAATCAGGAAAAATAACTATTTGATCTATTATTCCTGTTTTACCTTTTCCAATACTTCCTGACAGATCAAAAGTTAATTGTTCCCATTCATTTGTTTTTGTGTTTGAAACTTTAACTTCAGGTTGAGCTTCACCATCTGATTCCACAAACTTTAAACCAACGTCACTAATTACAGTTTTATAAACCATAATTTTAACAATACTATTATTGGAATCAAATTTAAATGACCCTATATCAGATCCATGTTGAGATTCACAACCAGCGTAAGCTGCCCCTGAACTCAAAGCTGTAAATTTAGCAACTTTAGAAGATGTATTTATTCCAGAAGAATTGGGATTTGAAACTATTTCTAAAGCGGGTGGATTATCACTGTTTTCAAATACTGTCCAAGTCCAATTGGCGCCGTAACCCCCAGATTCAAAATCAATCGGTCCATTAGGCATTGTTCCATTTCCAGTATCGTCGCCGCCAGTATCATTTTTCTTAAAAACTGCTTTTATTGACTTGTCTGAGGTTAAATTAATTATATATGGATTTTTTTGACCTGAAATATCACCTTGCCATTCGGAGAATTTCCAATTTTCTGATGGAAT
>JABJFE010000040.1 GCA_018662905.1 Flavobacteriaceae bacterium | reverse complement strand
TTTTTCTTTCCTCTTTGAGCTAAAATATATTTTTCGCAAATTAAATTCTCTTTGCTAATAACGTATGATGAATCTACTTTTTCTTTATTAATTGAAATTGAATTTTGTTTCAAAGCTCTAATTATTTCAGATTTTGAGGACAAAAACTCAGCCTTATGAAGAAAATCTTGAACAGAGGAAGATTTCTCAATTTCTTTGAACGAAATATTTATACTTGGCACGCCTTCAAAAATATCTAAAAATGTTTTTTCATCTAGATTATTTAAATCTTCAGACGTAGATTTACCAAATAAAATATTTGTTGCAGTTATCGAATTCTTTAAATCAAGATCAGAATGAACTAATTTTGTTAAAAATTCTGCAATTGTATTTTGAAGAAATCTTTGGTGAGGGGCCTCATCATGTTTTTTTATAAATTTATTAATGTCATCAATAGTGTAGAAAGTGAAAATTTTGATATATTTTTTCGCATCATCATCAGAAATATTAAGCCAATATTGATAAAATTTATAAGGTGATGTTTTATCCCTATCTAACCATACATTGCCGTCTTCTGTTTTTCCAAACTTAGTTCCATCTGCTTTTGTGATTAAAGGGCAAGTAAGGGCATAAGCCTTTTTTCCTGACTTTTTTCTTATTAGTTCAACTCCACTAGTTATGTTCCCCCATTGGTCACTTCCACCCATTTGAATTAAACAATTCTTTTTTGAAAATAAATGATAAAAATCATAAGCCTGAATTAACTGATATGAAAATTCTGTAAAAGACATACCTATTGTAGAATCCTTACTTAACCTTTTTTTTACTGATTCTTTTGCAATCATGTAATTTACAGTAATATACTTTCCAGTGTCTCTAATAAAATCAATTAGATTAATATCTTGAAACCAATCGTTATTGTTGCATAAAACAGCAGAGTTTTGATTATCCGAATCAAAATTTAAAAATTTAGACAATTGTTTATGTATACCCTTTATGTTTTTATCTAAATCATCTTGACTTAATAAGTTTCTCTCGTTAGATTTTCCAGATGGATCGCCGATCATTCCAGTTGCTCCACCAACCAAAACAATGGGTTTGTGACCACATTTTTGAAAATGCATTAAAATTAGAATTTGAACCAAACTGCCAATATGAAGAGAATCAGCTGTAGGATCAAAACCAATATATCCAGAACATGATTTTTCTAGTAACTGATCTTCACAACCAGGAATGGAATCTTGAAGCATTCCTCTCCATTCTAATTCTTTAATAAAGTTTTTTGACACAATTTAAATTTTAACAAATATATATCTCTTGTCTCTAAGAAAAAAGTAAACCAAAAAATAGTATTTTTACATTATGATATTAGTAACTGGAGGAACTGGACTTGTAGGTTGTCATTTACTTTATTCTCTTGTAAAAGAAAATAAAAAAGTAAGAGCCTTACACAGAGAAAATAGTAAAACTGACAGTGTAAGAAAGGTTTTTTCTTATTACTCTAAGGATTATAAAAAATTATTTGATAAAATTGAATGGATTGAAGGAGATATCAATGACATAACAAGTCTTGATATTGCTTTTAAAAATGTTAATGAGATATATCATTGTGCAGCTTTTATTTCTTTTAGCAATCAAGATTTAAACGCTATGAAGAAAATTAATGTTGAAGGAACTGCCAATATGGTTAATTGTTCTATTGACAAAAATATTAGTAAATTTTGTTATGTAAGTACAATTGCAGCAGTTGGAGAAAGAAAAAATATGGCGATTGATGAAGAATGTAAGTGGAAAGAAAATAAAAACCCTTACTCTAAAACAAAATATGATGCAGAATTAGAAGTCTGGAGAGGAATATCTGAGGGCTTAAACGCTGTTATAGTTAATCCAGGTGTTATTATTGGAAGTGGGTTTTGGAAAAGAGGGAGTGGGGCTTTTATTACTCAAATAAGTAGAGGAATGAACTACTATCCAACTGGTAAAACAGGATTTATATGTGTTAAAGATGTAGTAAAAATAATGAGAGAATTAATGGACAAAAATATTTTTTCCGCAAGATTTCTTCTTGTTGCTGAAAACTGGACTCAAAAAGATTTTATTTTTTCGGTTTGTAATAATTTAAATTTAAAGTCCCCAAAAAACAAAGCAAGTAAAAGTTTAATGACAATTGGACTTATCTTAGATGGTGCTAGAAGCTTTTTTTTAAATAAAAGAAGAAGACTAAGTAGTGCCATTATTAAATCTAGTCATACTAAGAACGAATATTCAAATAATAAAATATCAACTACACTTGATTATAAATTTATTGGTGTTGAAAGTTCAATTAAGGAAACTTGTAAAAACTTTAAGGCTATTTAACTAATTTTAAAGAATCCATAATTTCTTTAGTTTCTTTATTTAGTTCTATTTCTATAGAATCTTTAATAAATCTCATTTTTTTTTGAAGCTCACTATAAATTTTTAAATATTGCTTTGGTTTTGAAGAATAATATCTATTACTATTAACGAACTGTAAGCTATCTATGTTATGTTTTTTGTATAAAAATGTATCTTTTATATTATAATAATTTAAATCTGAATTATTTATGTAGGCTCTACTAGAATTAATAATATTAATATCTAAAAGAAAATCTACCATTTGTTGCTCTGACATTAAATCAGCAGGAATATTTT
>JABJFE010000170.1 GCA_018662905.1 Flavobacteriaceae bacterium | reverse complement strand
TATCCATCAATTCTTGGAGGAAGAGTTAAAACTCTTCATCCTAAAATTTTTGGAGGTATTTTAAATAGGAATGACAACAATAATGACATCACTGATCTTAAAAATTATGAGATTCCAAATATTGACTTAATAATTGTCGATCTCTATCCTTTTGAAGAAACGGTAAAATCAAATGAAAGTGAAGAAAATATTATAGAAAAGATCGACATTGGAGGTATTTCTTTAATAAGAGCAGCAGCAAAAAATTTTAAGGATGTAATGTGCGTATCATCTAAAGATGATTATTCTGATTTTTTAAATATACTTAACAATGATAAGGGTGAAATCAATTTAAAATATAGAAAAAACTTTGCCTTCAGGGCTTTTAACGTTTCTTCTCATTACGACACAGCTATTTTTAATTATTTCAAAGAAGACAATGAATCTCTTAAAGCCAGCTATAAAAATGGCAAAGAACTACGCTATGGTGAGAATCCTCATCAAAAAGGAATGTTTTACGGAGATTTCAATTCAATGTTTGAACAATTACACGGAAAAGAACTTTCATACAATAACTTACTTGACGTTGACGCAGCTGTAAATTTAATTCTAGAGTTTTATAATGATATGCCAACATTTGCAATATTAAAGCATAATAATGCATGTGGATTGGCTTCAAGAAACTCACTTTTAAATGCCTATAAAGACGCTTTAGCAGGTGATCCAGTTTCTGCTTTTGGCGGTGTTCTAATTTCTAATAAATCAATAGATGTTGAAACTGCTGAAGAAATTAACAAGCTTTTTTGTGAAGTTGTTATTGCGCCTGGTTTTGAAGAATCAGCTATTAAATTATTAAAATCAAAGAAAAATAGAATTTTACTAGTTTTAAAAAATACAGATTTAAACGATCAACAATTAAGGACCTGCTTAAACGGAGTCCTTACCCAAGACAAAGATACCTTAACAGATTCGGCTACAGATTTCAAAACATGTACTGAAAAATCACCCAATAAATCAGAAATTAAAGATTTAGAATTTGCCTCAAAAATTTGTAAGCATACTAAATCAAATACCATCGTTTTAGCTAAAAATTTACAATTAATTAGTTCAGGAACTGGACAAACATCTAGAGTTGATGCATTAAAACAAGCTATTGAAAAATCAAATAATTTTAAATTTGATTTAAACAATTCAGTTATGGCAAGTGATGCTTTCTTTCCTTTCCCAGATTGTGTTGAAATAGCACATAAAAGCGGAATTAGTTCTGTTATACAACCTGGAGGCTCAATTAAAGATGATCTTTCAATAGAATATTGTAATAAAAATAATATTTCTATGGTTTTAACTGGAACTCGACACTTTAAACATTAATTTTTATTAACTTGTAATCTAACTTTTTAATTATGGCTTTTTTTGACTTTTTGACTGAATCCATAGCGATAGATCTAGGTACAGCGAACACTCTTATTATTCATAATGATAAAGTGGTTGTAGACAGTCCATCAATTGTAGCAATTGATAAGAGAACTGATAAAATAATTGCAGTTGGAAAAGAAGCAAGTCTTATGCAAGGTAAGACACACGAAAACATTAAAACGGTAAGACCTCTTAAAGACGGTGTTATAGCAGATTTTAATGCATCAGAACAAATGATTAGTTTATTAATCAACAGTATTCCTTCTCTTAAAAAAAGATTTTTTACACCTGCTCTAAAAATGGTGATTTGTATTCCATCAGGAATAACTGAAGTTGAGATGAGAGCAGTCAGAGAATCAGCTGAAAGAGTAAATGGAAAAGAAGTTTATTTAATTCACGAACCAATGGCAGCAGCAATCGGAATTGGAGTTGATATTATGCAGCCAAAGGGAAATATGATAGTTGATATTGGAGGTGGTACTACTGAAATAGCTGTAATTGCATTATCTGGAATTGTATGTGATAAATCTGTAAAAGTAGCTGGTGATGTATTTACTGGTGATATTATATATTACATGAGAACACAACACAACCTATTTATAGGCGAGAGAACTGCAGAAAAAATTAAAATTACAATTGGATCAGCATCTGAAGAACTAGAAAGTCCGCCTGATGATATGTCAGTTCAAGGAAGAGATTTATTAACTGGGAAACCTAAAGAAGCTATGATATCTTATAGAGAAATTGCCAAAGCCTTAGATAAGTCAATTATAAGAATTGAAGACTCAGTAATGGAAACACTTTCTCAAACACCACCTGAATTAGCAGCTGATATTTACAATACAGGGATTTATCTAGCTGGTGGAGGCTCTATGTTAAGAGGACTGGATAAACGACTTTCAAAAAAAACAGATTTACCAGTATTTATAGCAGAGGATCCGCTTAGAGCAGTAGTAAGAGGAACAGGAATAACATTAAAAAATATTGAAAGATATAAAAGTGTATTGGTGAAATAGATATTAATTATGCAGCAAATCATTGATTTCATAATAAGAAAAAAAGATGTTGTAGTGTATTTAATTTTATTAATATTTTCATTAACTCTTTTATTCAATTCAAATTATTTTCACAAATCTAAAGTCTTAATTTTTTCTAATAGCATAGCAAATTATTCTACAGAAAATTTTAATTATTTAAACGAGTATTTTGAATTAAAAAAAATCAATTCTAGTCTATTAGAAGAAAATTTAGTTCTAAAAAATCAATTGGAAAAGATTAATAAAAATATAAGTTTAGATTCCTTAACTAATATAAATTTCTCATATAAAAACGCAAAAGT
Source organism: Flavobacteriaceae bacterium (assembly GCA_018662905.1). GTDB lineage: Bacteria > Bacteroidota > Bacteroidia > Flavobacteriales > Flavobacteriaceae > MAG-121220-bin8. The sequence continues at coordinate 727 of JABJFE010000170.1, read as the reverse complement.
GATTTCTAATAACTTATCATCTTTTAAAAACAGATTAGTTATTAATAAAGGGATTAAAGACGGGTTAAAAACTGAAATGGGAGTAATCAGTTCTGATGGAATTGTAGGTATTATTGATAATACAACAAAAAGATATTCATCAATAATGTCAATTTTAAATATTGAAATGAAAATTAATGCAAAAGTTAAGAGAACAGAACATTTTGGAACGTTAGAATGGGATGGCTTTGACACAAGACGTTTAACATTAAATGACATATCGGAGACAGCCAAAATTAAAGTTGGAGACTCCATTATTACGGGTGGAATGTCATTGATTTTTCCAGAGGGAATTAATATTGGAACCGTTTCTAAAATAATTAGTCAAAATGAAACTTATAGTGATTCAAAGTTCAGAGCTATTAAGATAAGCGTAAGAGACGAAAGTATTATAGATTTAGATATTAAGGAAAACTACTTAAGAATAGAAGTGAAATTACATAATGACATGAGTAATTTAAATAACGTATATATAATTGAAAGTTTTAACAAAAAGGAATTTCAAAAATTAAAAGAGTAATGGCAAGTGTCTATTTATTAATTTTAAAAAGATTTATATTTTTTGCTTTATTACAAGGATTAATTTTTAATAATTTTGATTTTTATGATATTTATGATCCATACATCTGTCTAGTTTTTATTATTACATTTCCAATTAAAGTTGACAAAATTACTTTTATGATAATTA
>JABJFE010000055.1 GCA_018662905.1 Flavobacteriaceae bacterium | reverse complement strand
TACGCACAAAAAGGCTTTCTTAACGAATATAAATTTGGCCCAAGTGCAGATCTTGGAATTAACTCAGAATTTACTGTTAATCCAAAATTTAAAATAAACTTATTTATTTTAAACGGGGAGGGTTATAAATCTCTTCAGGATGATGATGGACATCAAAAAATGGGAACAAGTTTTATATATAATTTCTCAAAGAAACTTTCAGCAAAGATATATATGGATTCTCAACGTTCGGAAAACACTAAGTCAATAAAAAATAATTCTATTTTCTTGGGTTACAATAATACTGACTTTCGAGTTGGAGTTGAATATGGTAAAATTAAAAATGCTAGAACATATAAAAATGCTGAAGATGATCATAATAGAGACGGTTTCTCTGTTTTTGGATCAAAAAAAATATCTAAAAATTATGAACTGTTTGCTAGATACGATCAAATAAGTTCAAATATTCTATATGGAGAAGCTAAAGCATGGAATTACAATAATGACGGAAGCTTAGTAATATTTGGAACACAATACCAAGCAACAAAAGGGGTGAAATTTAATTTAAATTACAAACTGTTTAACTACAATAATTCACTGATTAACAATAAATCAATTCTTTCATTAAACGCAGAATTTAAAATATAACACATGAACTTTTTTAACATTAATTTTACATCAAATCTTATAGATTTAACTTTCTTTACTAATCAATTTAGTAACAATATGGATATATATTTAATCATGATAATCGCCTTAGGTCTTCTTGCAATAGGAGATTTAGTTGTTGGGGTTAGTAATGATGCTGTAAACTTTTTAAATTCAGCATTGGGGTCTAAAGCTATTTCAGTTAGAAACATTATGATACTTGCAAGCTTAGGTGTTGCAGTTGGCTCTGTTTTTTCTAGTGGAATGATGGAAGTCGCTAGAAAAGGAATTTTCAATCCAGATATGTTTTTCTTTTCTGAGATCATGATAATTTTCATGGCAGTTATGATAACCGATATTCTTTTACTTGATTTTTTCAATACATTAGGGATGCCAACATCAACAACTGTATCTATAGTTTTTGAACTTTTAGGCGCTGCTGTAGCGGTATCATTAATTAAAATTTATGCAGCTGGTGGCGACTCAAGTATGCTCCCTGAATATATTAATGTAGCTAAGGCAACTCAAATTATTTTAGGAATTCTCTTATCGGTTTTTGTAGCTTTTTCAACCGGAGCTGTAGTTCAATACGTTTCAAGATTATTACTTTCATATAATTACGAGCAAAAAGCTAAATGGGTAGGCGCTTTATTCGGAGGGATTGCACTTACTTCTATAGCGTACTTTATTTTAATGAAAGGAATAAAAGGAACAGCATATGCTAAGCAAAGTTTTGAATTATTAAATGGATCTACTATTGCTAGTTTTATGGAAAGTCAGGTTTTCTTGATTGCATTTAGTTTGTTTATTATTTTGTCTGCAGTTTCTTATTTTCTAATCTTTATTTTTAAAATTAATATTTATAAAATTATTATCGGAGTAGGTACTTTTTCGCTTGCTTTAGCATTCGCTGGTAACGATTTGGTTAATTTCATTGGTGTTCCTATTGCAGCATGGCAATCTTATGAGGCATGGAGTGTCTCTGGAATTGAAGCAACTGAATTCTCTATGGCGTTTCTATCCAAAAAGGTTCCTACACCTACAATATTATTGTTCGTAGCTGGTATGGTTATGGTTGTTACGCTTTGGTTTTCTTCTAAAGCTAAAAAAGTTACTAAAACAGAAATTGATTTAGCAAGACAGCAAGACACAAAAGAAAGGTTTAATCCAAACTTTTTGTCTAGAGGATTGGTAAGAGGGTCTATGAACTTATCCAATTTATTTTCTAAAATTATCCCAGAAAATATTCAAAATCACATTAGCACACAGTTCAAAAAACCAGAGATTGAATTGTCTTCTAATAAATCAATCGAACTACCTGCATTTGATATGATTAGAGCGGCAGTTAACATGATGGTTGCTGCAATTTTAATTTCTATTGCAACTTCATTCAAACTGCCTTTATCTACCACCTATGTTACTTTTATGGTTGCTATGGGAACTTCACTAGCCGATAGAGCCTGGGGGAGTGAAAGCGCCGTATATAGAGTCGCTGGAGTTTTAAATGTAATTGGAGGATGGTTCTTT
>JABJFE010000017.1 GCA_018662905.1 Flavobacteriaceae bacterium | reverse complement strand
TGGCTACACTTCACCAAGCGATCAATTAAATTTAGCCGCAATTGGTTCGGGTGGAAAAGGCATAAGCGACATTGCCAATGCTTCAGTAAATGGAAGAGAAAGGGTTGCTGCTTTATGTGATGTTGATTTTTCCGGAAGCGCTTCTAGATCTGTTAAAAGATTTCCTAACGCTAAATTATATGCAGATTTTAGAGAAATGCTAGATAATGAAAAAGATATTGATGCTGTAACTATTTCAACTCCAGACCATGTTCACGGCCCAGCGGCAGTCTATGCAATGGAAAGAGACAAACATGTATATGTACAAAAACCAATAACTCACAATATTCGTGAAGCAAGAATACTTACTGAGCTTGCTAGAAAACAAAAAGTTGTTACCCAAATGGGGAACCAAGGTGGGTCAAACCCTTTATTGAAAATGGTACAAAACTGGGTCGATAAGGGAAAAATTGGCAAAGTTTCTGAAGTTAAAGTTTGGACCAATAGACCTGTTTGGCCACAAGGGGTAAAAATGCAAGCGCCTGACCCTAGTTTAAAACCTGACTCATTAGACTGGAATTTATGGTTAGGACCAGCAAGTCAAAAGCCTTACACTCCAAATTTACATCCTTTCAATTGGAGAGGATGGTGGGAGTATGGAACTGGCGCTTTAGGTGATGTTGGATGCCACTTAATAGACATTCCTTTTAGAACTTTAGGCCTAAAATACCCTAAAAGTGCTGAGTGTAGTGTAGGGAGTGTTTTTACAAAAATGTGGAACCCTGATTATCATCCAGAGGGTTGTCCTCCGTCTTCGTTAATTACTTTAAATTTTGATTCAACTGAAAAGAGTAAAAGTCCAATTCAGTTAACATGGACAGATGGTGGAATTAGACCGCCACATCCAGATATTATTCCTGCTGATAGTGATATTGGAGGGCAAGACAGTCAAAACGGAGTGTTAATGATTGGAGACAAAGGGATTATTTCTACTAATATAAATGATAGTTCACCATTAACTCCTAAACTTTATTTGTACGATGGTCAAACAGAGTTTGGGCCTGAAAAAGAAGATATGCCTGAACCTGAATATGGACATCAAAGAAAGTGGGTAGACGCTTGTAAGGCTGGATTCAACAGTAAAGAACACCTTGATCTAACATCCTCGTTTGATTACGCGGGACCAATGACAGAAACAGTGCTTATGGGTAATCTTGCTATTAGAAGCTATATGTTACGAAAAGAAAATTCTAAGGGAAGTTTTGATTATTATGCAAGAAAAAAACTGTTGTGGGACGGAGACAATATGAAGATCACAAATATTGAAGAGGCTAATCAATTTGTAACTAGAAAATATAGAGAAGGCTGGAAAATATAAGGTTAAATTGGCACTGTTTTTGACAAATAATTAATAATGAAAACAAATGTTTTATGCCTAATTTTTCTAATTAACTTCGGCTTTATAACTGCACAAAAAATTTATTCTACTAGTCAATCGTATAAAGCTGACTTTAATGTCTTTGTTGTAGACAATGAATACCAGGCTGATTTAAAAGTATATAAGGTCTCTCGAGCTTACGAAGCCAAGAAAAATTCTGGCTTATGGTATTTTACTAATATGCCCTATGATTCTGATAAAAAAATTTATTTCTGTGAAAACGAACATGAAGCTGATTTAAAAGTGTTTTTTGTTGATTATAAATATCAAGCCAAATGGAAAAGTTCTGAGAAAAAATTTCTCTTATATTAATTCTTTTAAAAAGAGTAGCTTAAAAATGAAACCTTACCAAAACGAAAAATCTTCTAAAAAAAAGCAGGTTGAAAAAATGTTTGATTCAATTTCTTTAGAATACGATAAGCTGAACCGCTTAATTTCCGCTGGAAATGATGTTAAGTGGAGAGAAAATATATATAAAATAGCAAATCCTTTAAATCCTATTGACATACTGGATATAGCTACAGGAACAGCGGACATAGCTTTAGAACTTTCTAAAATAAAAGACTCTAAAGTAACAGGTTTAGATATTTCTGAAAAAATGCTTGATGTAGGAAGGCAAAAAGTCGCTGACAGGAATTTAAACGACAAAGTTGTACTAATTTCCGGAGATGCCGAAAATCTAAATTTTTCTAAAAATAGTTTTGATTTAATTTCGATAGGATTTGGAGTCAGAAATTTTCAAAACCTTGAAAAAGGTATATCAGAAAGTTTTAGGGTACTAAGAAATGGTGGAACTTTAATTATTCTTGAAACATCCGTTCCTCAAAATAGATTTATAAAGTTCTTCTACTTACTGTTTAGCAGGACTTTTATTCCTTTGGTAGGCTCTGTATTTTCTAAAGATAAAAAGGCTTATAAATACTTACAAAAATCTGCAGAGGAATTTCCGAGTGGAAAAAAGTTTGGTCAAATATTAAAATCTTGTGGCTTTAACAGTGTGGAAATATTGCCTTTAATGCTGGGTGCCTCATCAATTTATATTGCAAAAAAAAACTGATG
>JABJFE010000075.1 GCA_018662905.1 Flavobacteriaceae bacterium | reverse complement strand
GAAAAGTCTCCTAATTGAATGATAAAATCAGGTTTTCTTTTTTTCATTTCACTTATAAACAAACTTAATCTTGAAACTCCATCATGAATTATATCTTGATGAACATCAGAAACTATACCGATCTTCAATCTAGTATTCTTTATATTAAATGATGACAATGACAATGGAATTGAAGCTAAAACACTCCCCTTTAAAGCATTAATTATAAAATTTCTTCTCTTCATTATTTAATAGATTATCTCAGTTTAAATGTTGTGACAACAATTCCATGATCGGATGGGTAAATAATTTTTTTATTATTTATAATTATCGGTTCATTAAAAAAAGCGTTGTAAGATTTTGATTTAATAGATTTAATAGATTTTCCTTTATAGAAAATATAATCAATTCTGTGAGAGTCTTTCCTTCCTTTTTTATCCCATGTAATACCAGGATGAGTTTTTGGATTCGGGTTTTCTTTTCTGTAGGAATCAATTAACCCTAAGTCATCTAAAATTTTAGTTGCACCCCACGGAACAATCATGTTATTGTGAATATTTTTTGTTTTTTTAGTCCAGTCTAAATGTGATAATGAGTTCATATCTCCTCCAAAAACCATTGGAATGGAATCTGTTTCCTGCGAATATTTTTTTAGATAAGGAAGAACTTTTTTCAACATTTCAAATCTTGCTCCACTTTGTTCCCATTCTAATAATTCTTCAACTGTTTTTCCCATTTTTTCAGGCTCATTATCCCATGGTAAATAATGAAACCAATTTGAAAAGAAACGTATAGTCTTTCCGTTTATAGGAATTTCAATTCCACCCAAATAAAACGGAAGTTTTGTGTCTATTCTTTTTCCAAAAGGATACCTTGAATAAATAGATAAATTGACTGATTTATCATTAAGTGGAGTTTCTTTAGATGCAATCAGGTGAAAATTATATTTTAAAAAATCCGCAATAAATGGACCAGAACCATATGTCTCTACCATTAAAATTATATCCGGATTTATTTCTTTAATTATTTTGGCAACGTTTTCAGGTCCATTTTCAATATCATTTCCACCATGAAAAATATTCCAAGCCATAACTTTAAATGTGTTTTGTTGAGCGTAAATTGGAATGTTTATAAAGAATAAAATGCCAATAAATAAAATCAGTCTATAGCTTTTCATAAAAATGTTTTATTAATTTAAATTATGACAATTTTATTAATTCAGTTTGTTTTTTAATAGTTAACAAACAAAAGTATATATTTGCAATCGTTGTGTTACCTGCTTTTTGCAGGAGGTTTGTAGAGAACCGATGAAGAGCTTTCCTTTTGGGAAGCTTTTTTTGTTTTAAGCCTATTACTTATTTGGTATACGGTATTATAATTATTAAATTTAAATAATGAGATTATTACTATTAATGGTTTTTATTATTTCTTGTAGTTCTAAAACAAGCACAAATAATTACTTAAACATCATTCCGTCTATTGAGACCTTTGGAGATAATAATGATTTTTCAAATATTAATCCAAACGATATTGAGTATGCATATTCATCTGAAAATGATAAAATTCCCATAACGTACGGATATTTAAAAAACATAACTTTTGGTGATTTTCAAAATGCCCTAATAAATTTTAAAATTGATAATAAAATAGATCTTAAAAGTGAAGGCTACATTCTAAATATTGAGAAAGAAAAAATATTTATTACTGCTAAGGATAACGCCGGTTTATTTTATGCCTTTATAACTCTTAATCAAATTTTAGAAAATGCATTTGCTCAGAAAAAATCCGTTCCTATTTTAAATATCAAGGATCAACCCTCTTTAGATTTCAGGCCTATTCACTTAGATCTAAAGCATCACACTGAAAAACAATCATATTATTTTGATTTAATTGACTATTTAGCCAATTTAAAAATCAATGGAATTATAGTTGAACTTGAAGATAAACTAAAATATGTTTCAAGACCTGAAATTGGTTCTTCAGATTCTTTTTCAATTGAGTGGTGGATTGAGTTAAGTGATTATGCCAAATTAAGAAATATTATTATAAATCCTCTTGTTCAAGGTTTAGGACATGCTTCGTTTATTTTAAAGCATGAAAAGAATATTCATTTAAGAGATAAGCCAGAGAGTGATTGGGCTTTTAATCCATTAAATCCAGAAACATACGAACTTCAATTTGATCTTTACTTAGATGCTATTAAAGCGACTCCACATGGAAAATATTTACATATTGGAGGGGATGAAGTTCACTTAGTTGAAAGAGACAACAAAACAGAACTGGAGTTAAATTTAATATGGCTTAATAAAGTATGTGAATTCGCTGAAAAACACGAAAGAATTCCAATTTTTTGGGATGACATGCCTCTCAAGCACGCTGGAGTTTATAATCCAATGTTTGATGACAAAATATCTAAAAAAGAGGTTGATGAAATTTGGAATAAAAACGAAATTAATCTAATGAATTTTATTGAAAAATTTCCTAAAAATGCAGTTTACATGAGATGGAATTATCAAAAATCTGATACTTATGGAAACCTGAAAGCCATGGACTGGTATTCAAATAATGAATTAACTGTAATGGGTGCTACTGCAGGTCAGACAAGGTGGACCCTAATGCCACAAAACCAAAGTAATATCCCTCAAATAAAATCCTTCGCATCTAGTTCTGTTGACAAAAAATTAGATGGACTATTACTGACCTTGTGGGATGATGATTCTCCTCATTTTGAGCTTTACAAAAGGGGAATTGCTGCTTTTGCGCAGTACAGTTGGTCTGGAAAGAATTTGCCAATTAATGATTTAAAAAAATTATTTAGAATCAAAAATTTCGGATCTCAATTTGGAGATGATAACTATGCCTTTATTGATTTATTAGAAAAGCCAGTTGGAATGTGGCTTAAGATGCTACTTTCTGAAAACGGATGGAGACCTGGTCTTTCTAAAAAAGAAAATCCGTTAGAATCTGACATCATTGACTTACCTAACTTAGATAAAAAAGGAGAATGGTCTAAAAAACATAAAGTTAGAATTAATGACGCTAAAAGGTCTTTAGAAATTTCACTCAAAGTAGAAACTATTATTAATCTTATACAAGGTGAATCCCAAAATCCCTATTTGTTAGAGATTTACAGTCAGGTTAATGAGCTTACCAAGTTTTCGTCTGATGCTATATTGAAATTAGAAAAAGTTGACTTTGATGGAGATATAAAACATATAAAAAATCTTGAAAGTGAGTTTAATAGT
>JABJFE010000043.1 GCA_018662905.1 Flavobacteriaceae bacterium | reverse complement strand
TTCAGCTAAAAGAATATTTTAATTTTAAAAAAATAACATTTCCTATTTTGTCAGTTAGATCATCTGTTTTATTTGTTTCAAAAAAACAAGTAGAAAAGTGTAAAAAACTTAAAATGTCTATTGTTGATTTATTTGAAAACCCAGTTAATTTAAAACAACTTTATTTACGAAAAAACTCTAAAATAACGATTGATTTAACCATTCAAAAAAATATAATAAAAGAAAATTTTTCACATTTCTATGAGCTGACTAAGCTCACAGATAAATCCTTTTTAGGAGCAGTAAAAGCTCAAGAAATGAAACAGGTTAAAGGAATTAAAAATCTTGAAAAACGACTAATTAGAGCTGAAAAGAGGGTTCATTTAGATAAGTTGTCAAGGTTGATTACTTTAAAAAATGAATTATTTCCAAATGACTCTTTTCAAGAAAGACAAGTTAATTTTTCTACTTTTTTTAATCGAAATGAATTTGATTTTGTAAACGTTTTAATAAAAAACATAGATCCATTTAAAAAAGAATTTTTAATTCTGGAATTTTAATCAATTTCTATTGAATTTTTTTATGTTTTAATAGTATTTTTGAATATGGAAGATAAAGTACTTATAATTGATTTTGGATCACAATACACTCAATTAATAGCTAGAAGAGTTAGAGAGTTATTTGTTTACTGTGAAATACATCCTTACAATAATTTAGATGTCGATTTTGACTCTTTCAAAGCTATAATTCTTTCTGGATCACCATTTTCTGTAAGATCTGATGATGCCTTACACATTGATCTGTCAAATATTAAAGGTAAAAAACCGCTTTTGGGTGTTTGTTATGGTGCTCAATATATTGCTCATTTTTTTGGTGGTAAAGTTATCCCATCAAATAAACGTGAATATGGTAGGGCTAAACTAACTAGTATAGATTTAAATAATAAATTATTTAATAAAGTTGAGGTTGGATCTCAAGTTTGGATGAGTCATAGTGATACAATCGAAAACCTTCCCATGAACTCTAAATGTATTGCAAGTACTCAAGATGTTAAAAATGCTGCGTACTCAATTGAAGACGAGGATGTTTATGCTATTCAATTTCATCCTGAAGTTTATCATTCAAAAGATGGTAAGCGTATTTTAGAAAATTTTTTAATTAATATAGCTAAAATAAATCCAGATTGGACACCAGATGTTTTCTCAGAAAAAACTATTTCTGAGATTAAAGAAATAGTTGGAGATGATAAAGTAATTCTTGGTCTTTCGGGAGGTGTTGATTCAACTGTTGCAGCTGTTTTAATTCATAAAGCTATCAAAGAAAATCTTCATTGTATTTTTGTTAATAATGGATTGCTTAGAAAAAATGAGTTTAGCGATGTTTTAGACCAGTACAAAGGAATGGGTTTAAACGTTAAAGGTGTCGATGCTTCAAAGTATTTTATTAATAAGCTATCTGGAATTAGTGACCCCGAAAAAAAGAGAAAAATTATTGGCAAAGCTTTTATTGATATTTTTGATGAAGAGTCAAAGTTGGTTGATGGAGCTAAATGGTTAGCTCAGGGTACTATTTATCCTGACGTAATTGAATCAATTTCTGTTAAAGGTCCTTCGGCAACAATTAAATCACATCATAATGTTGGAGGCCTTCCTGACTTTATGAAACTTTCTGTGGTTGAACCGCTCAAAATGCTTTTTAAAGATGAGGTTCGTAGAGTAGGAAAAAGTTTAGGAATTGAAAATAAACTTTTGAAAAGACATCCTTTTCCTGGACCTGGATTAGCAATTAGAATATTAGGAGATATTACAATCGAAAAAGTAAAGATTCTTCAAGAGGTTGATAATATATTTATAAAAGGTCTTTTAGATAGTAATCTTTATGACAAAGTGTGGCAAGCTGGTGCTATACTATTACCTGTTAAAAGTGTGGGTGTTATGGGAGATGAAAGGACTTACGAGCAATGTGTTGCTTTAAGAGCTGTCGAGTCTACAGATGGTATGACAGCTGATTGGGTTAATCTTCCCTATGAATTTTTACAAGAGGTTTCTAATAAGATTATTAATAATGTAAAAGGTGTAAATCGAGTTGTGTATGATATTAGCTCTAAGCCTCCTGCAACAATTGAATGGGAATAATGAGAGTTTTTAGGTTTTTTCTTCTTTTTTCTATGTGTTCCTTAATCGGGTTTTCTCAGGATGAAAATCAAAATTTGGAATCTAGTTCAGTTATTGAATTTATAGAACATAAGGTTAAGAGAAAACAAACTTTATATACTATTTCCAATTTATACAATGTCCCAATAAATCTAATTAAACAATATAATCCCTCTATAAAAGGTGATAAAATATCAAAAAAAATGGTATTAAAAATACCATTTATAACTACTGTTGTTTTAGAGGAATCTATTAAAGAAATTGTAGAGAAAGTTTTAGTATCAACAAGAACAAACCAAAATTTATTTGACAGTGTCCCTAAAAAAAAGTCAATTAAGTTTGGTTTTATAGCTCCTTTTAATTTAAATAAAATTGAAATCGATTCTATT
>JABJFE010000091.1 GCA_018662905.1 Flavobacteriaceae bacterium | reverse complement strand
TTTGTTTTTGTAATTAATTTAAAAGCCTTATTTGCAGCTTTTTCGAATCTTAAAAAAGGAATAGGTTTTAGCAAATAATCTACAACATCTAAGTCATAACCTTCTATTGCATATTCAGAATGAGCGCTAGTGATAATAGTTTTTGGAGGGTTTTCTAGACTTTTTAAAAAACTGATTCCATCAATATAGGGCATGTTTATATCTAAAAACATCAAATCTACTTTATGTTTTTTGAGAGTTTCTATTGATTCATTGGCATTTGAGAAAGAACCTATACAATTAAGAAAATCAATTTTTTGTATAAAATTTGTAATTACTTTTATAGCTAAGGGTTCGTCGTCAAGGATTATACAGTTAATCATTTTTTAAGTTAATTTTTAGGTGTGCAATATATTTATTTGTTTCTTCAGTTATATCAAGACTGTAAAAATCAGAACCATAAGTCAATTCAAGTCTTTTTTTAAGGTTAGTAAGACCTATTCCTCCAATTTGTTCTTTTATTTTTTTTGTTGATTTTTCAAATGAATTTTCAACTCTAAAATCTAAAAGCTTTTCTGTTGCATTTAAATTAATGTAAATGTATCCGTTTTTTTTTGAATTTCTAGCGCCATGTTTAAATGCATTTTCAACAAGTGGAATAAGAATTAATGGTTTAACAATTATTTTTTTTGTTTTTCTATTAATATTAAAATCCACTTCTAGAGTTTCGTCATATCTCAATTTTTCTATTTCAATATAATTTTTAAGATGAGAGATTTCATTTTTTAATGTTTGAAATTCTTTTCCTGTTTCATATAAAAAATATTTCATTAAATCAGAGAGCTTTAAGATCAAATCGGGGGCCTTATCGGACTTGTCGATAGTTAAAGAGTAAAGATTATTAAGTGTATTGAAAAAAAAGTGAGGTTGAATTTGAGATCTCAAATATTTTAATTCATTTTCTAATAGCATTTCGTTAGTTTCAGCGAGATATTCTTTCTGTTTAATCCAGTCTATAGCTAATTTAATTGCTGTAACAAAAGTTATTACATAAATTTCACCTAGGATTACGCTAGTCGCATAAGTAAGGTCAATTTTTGAAGTTATACCTGCAAATTCAGGCATTACATCCCCACCACTAAAGTAATAAGTAACTTGAAATTTTAAAACAAGAGTAAGTCCCAAACTAATAACAAGAAGAGTAAAAAAATCCATAACCTTTCCATTAAAAAGTTTGGGTAGAAGATAAAATATAAAAAGGTAGGATAAGCCAATATGAAATGGAAACTCAATAAGATTAGACTTAAAGGAATAAGCATAATCAGAATAAAAACTACCCCATTTAATAGTATTAAAAGTAAAATAACCTGTCCAAAACAATATTTGACTAGAAACTGGGATGGAAGATATTTTGTTATATGTAGGGTTTGTTAATAACGATCTTTTTTTAATATTCATTTGGCTTAACGATATATTTAATTGTATTAACTATAAATCAATATCACTTATATAAAAATTTGTAATTTTTAATTATAAATGACTAATTTAAAAAATGAATTTTTAATAATTCTTAAAACAATGAAATTTATTAAAATTGTTATTCTAAAAGTATTCTGCGTATGTCTATTTTTTTCATCTTGTCAAACTAAAGATGTTGTTCAGTCTCCAAATGTAATTTTTGTTCTTGCTGATGATTTGGGGTTTGCTGATTTAAGTTCTTATGGCTCCCAGATGATAAAAACACCTAACTTGGATTTAATGGCGACTCAAGGAGCGCTACTTAATTCTTATTATTCAACTCAAGCTGTTTGTTCAGCTTCAAGAGCTTCAATCCTTACTGGAAGTTATCCTAACAGAATAGGGTTTAGTGGAGCCCTTGGCCCCAATTCAAAAAAAGGAATTAATCCAAGTGAATTTTTAATGTCAGAAATGTTTAAGCAAAACGGATATAATACCGCAATTTATGGAAAATGGCATCTAGGGGATAATAAAAAGTTTTTACCAACAAATCATGGGTTTGACGATTTTTTCGGAATATTATACTCAAACGACATGTGGCCATTTCATGCAGAATATCCTGATAGTTATCCGGACTTAATGCTTTATGATTATGATAAACCAGTAGAAGTACTTACTGATCAGTCTGATTTAACGATGGAACTGACCAGAAAAAGTATTTCTTTTATTGAACAAAATAAAAACACTCCATTCTTTTTATATTTAGCACATCCTCAACCTCATGTTCCGCTATTTGCTTCATCAAAGTTTAAGGGAAGGTCAGATCATGGGCTTTACACAGATGTTATTGAAGAAATTGACCATTCTTTAGGATTAATAATGAAAGCACTAAAGGATAATGATTTAGACAAAAACACAATAGTTGTTTTTACATCTGATAATGGTCCGTGGCTTTCATATGGTGAACATGCAGGCTCAACCGGAATCTACAAAGAAGGAAAAGGAACAACATGGGAAGGCGGGCAACGAGTGCCTTGCATTGTTTGGTATCCAAATGAAATAAAACCAAATACTGTTATTTCAACTCCTTTGATGGGAATTGATTGGCTGCCTACTTTTGCTAGTGTTACTAACTCTAGTTTGTCTGAAAATAAAATAGATGGGAAAAATATTTGGGAAGTATTGATTAAT
>JABJFE010000046.1 GCA_018662905.1 Flavobacteriaceae bacterium | reverse complement strand
TTTCCTGAAATATAATCGGGATGATCCATCAATTGTCTGTGGAAAGGAATAGTTGTTTTTATTCCCTCTATAATAAATTCGTCTAAAGCTCTACGCATTTTATTAATTGCTTCTTCTCTATTTTGGGCTGTTACAATCAATTTAGCGATCATGGAATCGTAATTAGGTGGAATGATATAACCGCTATACACATGGGTATCTAGCCTAACTCCGTGCCCCCCTGGCAAATGTAGATTTGTTATTTTCCCCGGAGAAGGTCTAAAGTTTTTGAATGGATCCTCCGCGTTAATTCTGCACTCAATTGAGTGAAGCTTTGGGAAATAGTGTTCTCCAGAAACTTTAATTCCAGAAGCAACTTTAATTTGTTCTTTAATTAAGTCATAATCTATGACTTGTTCAGTGATAGGGTGCTCTACTTGAATTCTCGTATTCATTTCCATGAAATAAAAATTTCTGTTTTTGTCAACCAAAAATTCTATTGTTCCTGCTCCTTCATATTTAATATGCTCAGAGGCTTTTACAGCTGCTTCTCCCATTCTCTCTCTTAAATCATCTGTCATAAATGGTGATGGCGTTTCTTCTGTCAGTTTCTGGTGTCTTCTTTGAATAGAACAATCTCTTTCTGATAAATGACAGGCTTTTCCAAACTTATCTGCTACAATTTGTATTTCAATGTGCCTAGGGTCTACGACTAGTTTTTCCATATACATCCCGTCATTACCAAATGATGCAAACGCTTCTTGTTTAGCACTTTCCCACAAGTCTAAGAAACCTTCCTCTCTCCAAACCGCTCTCATCCCTTTTCCTCCCCCACCAGCAGTGGCTTTTATCATAACCGGATAGCCTATTTTTTTAGCAATCTTTTTAGCTTTTTCAAAGGAGTCTATAATCCCTTCTGAACCTGGAATTGTGGGGACACCGGCTTCTTTCATCGTCGCAATTGCTGAAGCCTTATCTCCCATTCTATCAATCATTTCAGCTGAAGCTCCTATAAATTTTATTTTATGTTCATCACATATTTTTGAAAATCTTGCGTTTTCAGACAAAAAACCATATCCTGGATGAATAGCATCCGCGTTGGTAATTTCTGCAGCCGCAATAATATTTGGGATTTTTAAATATGATTCTGAACTATTTGCCGGGCCAATACAAACTGCTTCGTCCGCAAATTTAACATGTAAGCTCTCTTGATCAGCAACAGAGTAAACTGCTACTGTTTTTATACCCATTTCTTTACAGGTTCTAATAATTCGTAAGGCTATTTCACCCCTATTAGCAATTAATATTTTTTTAAACATGGATATATGATTAAGAAGGGTCTACCACAAACAAAGGTTGGTCAAATTCAACAGGAGACGAATCGTCAACTAAAATTTTGACAATTTTTCCTGAACATTCTGATTCAATTTCATTAAAAAGCTTCATTGCTTCTACAACACATAAAACACTTCCTTCGCTTATTGAATCACCTAACTCTATAAAGTTTGGTTTATCAGGTGATGGTTTTCTATAAAAAGTTCCTATAATTGGCGATTTAATAGTGATTAAGTGATCGTCTTCAGCAATATCAACAACTTGTGAACCAACAGATTCAGTTGTGCGTTCTAATGGTAGGTTTTGAACTACAGGTTGAGTATTATACACTTCAGGTTCGCTATGAGTTACTATTTTACCTGAAGCTCCAGTTTTAACACTTAGTTTTAAATCTTTTGATTCGATTTTCACTTCGCTAACTCCAGATTTTGCTACAAATTTAATTAACTGTTGAATTTCTTTAATGTTCATAATAAAAATAATTAGTGGTTATAGGCCCATTTTAAATACATTGCTCCCCAAGTGAAGCCTGCTCCAAAAGAGGCAAAAATAATATTATCTCCCTTTTTGAATTTAGATTCAAAATCAAATAAAAGTAAAGGAATTGTTGCTGCGGTGGTATTTCCATACCTGTGTATGTTCATAAGAACCTTTTCGTCCTTGATACCCATTCTGTTTGATGTAGCATCTATTATTCTCTTATTTGCCTGGTGGGCAACCAAATAATTTACATCCAGAGGAGTTAGATTATTACGATTCATGATTTGCTCAGAAGCATCAGACATGTTTGAAACCGCATGTTTAAAGACGTTTTTACCGTCTTGATATATAAAATGTTTTTTTTCTTCAACAGATTCTTTTGTTGTTGGTGTTTGTGATCCACCTGCTTCAATTCTTAACAAGTTTCTGTTTGAGCCATTGGAGCGCAAATATTCGTCTTGAACACCATATCCTTCATAATCCGGCTCGAGCAAAACAGCACCCGCTCCATCTCCAAAAATAATACATGTATTCCTGTCAGAGTAATCTACAATGGAAGACATCTTATCAGCACCTATTAAAATAATTTTTTTATATCTACCTGATTCAATAAATGCAGAAGCGGTAGACATTCCATATAAAAATCCTGAACAAGCTGCGCTAATGTCAAATCCAAATGCGTTAGAAGCTCCAATCTCAGAAGCTACATAAGCTGCAGTAGCAGTTGCGTGCATGTCAGGAGTAATTGTTGCGACAATAACTAAATCTATTTCTAAGGGGTCAAGTTTTTTACTTTCAATTATAGCATTTGCTGCTTGAATTGCCATGTGAGAGGTGCCAATTCCTTTATCTAAAATTCTTCTTTCTTTAATTCCTGTTCTGGAAGTGATCCACTCATCGTTAGTGTCAACAATTTTTTCTAAATCAGTATTGCTTAAAATTTTTTCAGGCAAAAATGACCCAACCGCAGTAATAGAAGCATTAATATTTTTCAAACTCGTTAGTTAGAATTTTGATCAAAAATGGCAAAAAAATGGGGAAAAACGATAAAAAATGGCGAGAAAATTCAAAAAAAGTGTAAAAAAAATGATTTTTTTAAAAAACTGTATTAAGCTTCTGCTTCTACAGTATTGTCAATCAAAACTTTACCTCTATAATATAATTTTCCTTCGTGCCAGTGAGCTCTATGGTATAAGTGAGCTTCTCCTGTCGTTTTACATGTTGCTATCTGAGAGTCTGAAACTTTATAGTGAGTTCTTCTTTTGTCTCTTCTAGTTTTGGAAATTTTTCTCTTAGGATGTGCCATAATCGTTTATATTAAATCTTTTAATTTATCCCATCTGGGATCGCTTTTATCTTTATTTTCTAGAACATTTGATTCATACTCTCTAAGCCTTTTTAACGTTTCCGTTTCTAAAGAACCGTCATTAACGCCAGGATGTATAATTTTAATAGGTAAAGATAACACTATCATTTCAAATAAGTATTTTGCAATATTTATTTGAGTTTGACCAACGGGTAAAACCAAAAGTTCTTCGTTGTCATCTGACAGTTCAGAGCTGAATTTTACAACCAATTTCATATTATGCTCTTGATCGTAATCAAAAGGTTCGTTAGAAACGTGGCAGTTTAAGTTGATCTTTCCTTTTGAGTAAAAATTAAATTCTAATAAATTAGATTTTTTATTCAAAATTACTGTTGTGTCTATCTTACAACTATTAAAATCATTGTATTCAAAATGTTCAAAGAACTTCTTTTCTAGCTCAAACTTATACTCATGCTCCCCTTCTTTTAATCCAGTAAAACTAATTACAAACTGATTTAGAAACTGCATAATGCTAAGTTTGAGCCTGCGAATATAAGAAATATTATAATTTTAACAGCCTATTTTTTTCTAGTTTTAGAATTAGACGATGTTAATGGGTTTTTATTTAGATCGTCGTACAGCTTTCTTGATTTTAAAATATCTATTCCAGAAAATATTGCGTTTTTAAAAGACGTCGAATCTGCAAGTCCCTTTCCTGCAATATCATAGCCTGTTCCGTGATCAGGTGAAGTTCTAACTTTATTTAACCCTGCTGTGTAGTTAACGCCTGTTCCAAAGGATAATGTTTTAAAGGGAATAAGACCTTGGTCGTGATAAATGGCTAAAACAGCATCATACTTTTTATGTTGGCCTGAACCAAAAAAACTGTCACTTGAAAAAGGTCCAAAAACTAAATTGTTTTTTGATGCAATGTCCAATAAGGCTGGCTTTAATATATCCTGATCATCATTTCCTATAACCCCTCCATCACCAACATGTGGATCAATGGAAAGGACTGCAATTTTGGGCTTTTGTAACCCAAAATCTTTTTTTAAAGATTCATTGATTAATGAGAATTTTTGTTCTATTCTTTGTTTTGTAACATGTGAATTAATTTCTTTTAAAGGAATGTGATCTGTTAGTAAACCTATTTTCAGTTCATCACAAATCATAAACATTAAGCTTTCACCTCCAAGCTCTTTAGCTAAGTAATCTGTATGCCCCGGGAATTTAAATTTTTCACTCTGTATGTTATTTTTATTAATTGGCGCAGTAACTAGCAAATTAACATTACCGTTAATTAAAGCTTTTACAGCTGATTGAAGCGACAAAAATGACTTTGTGCCCGAATCCGTTGTTGGCTTGCCAAACGTTGTAACAAAATCATCATCCCACACGTCAATAATATTAATTTTTCCAACGATAGGACTTTGATTTAAATTAATCTTGATTAGATCTGTTTCCAGATTTAGTTGCTTTTTTTGATCAGAAACTAAATTGTTATTGCAAAATATTACTGGTGTAAAGAAATTTAATATTCTCTTATCATTTAAGGATTTTAAAATGACCTCAATCCCAATACCGTTTGGATCCCCACAAGAAATTCCTACAATTGGTAAAGTTTCGTTCTTCATGCCATTTGTTCTTTTATTATTATTAATTTTATCCGATATTAAAGATATAAATTAATACTCATGTTTACAGGAATTGTTGAACACCTAGCCGAAATAGTTGATATTAAGAAAACTAAAAATAATCTTGACATTACCTTGAGTTGCGAACTAACATCTGAGTTCAAAATAGATCAAAGCGTTTCACATAACGGAATATGTTTAACCGTTGTCAACATTAGCAATAAGTCATACACAGTAACTGCAATTGAAGAAACTATAAATAAAACGACAATTAAAAATTGGAAAGTTGGTGACATTATAAATTTGGAAAGAGCGATGAAGATTGGAGACAGACTTGATGGTCATATGATCCAAGGACATGTTGATCAAGTTGGCAAATGTATTAATGTTGATGAAAAAAAGGGAAGCTGGGAGTTTATTATTGAACATAAAAAATCAAATAATATAACTGTTGAAAAGGGATCTATTGCTATTAACGGGGTTAGCCTAACTGTAATAGATTCAAAAGTTACTCAGTTTAAAGTTGCTATTATTCCTTATACTTTTGACAATACGAGTTTTAAAACTTTAAACAAAGGAGATGTTGTCAATTTAGAGTTCGACATACTTGGGAAGTACTTAGCTAAGATGGCTTTGAACTTCAAATAGTTTACTTCATTTTTAAAATCCACAATAAAGGATTTAATGGAGTGGTTTTTTGAAACACACTAAATTGAATAGAAGATTTTCCTGTAGAAGTGTTCGTAAAAACCTCTCCTATATATTGATTTGAGATGACTTTATCTCCTTTATTAACAAACACTTTAGATAGATTTTTATACGCTGTAATATAATTTCCGTGCTGAACCAAAACAGTAGGGTTGCTTCCTCTAAACTGAAGAACTGATAATACCTTTCCTTCAAAAACTGTTTTTACTTTTTGGTTTTTTTCGGTTGCGATAACTATTCCATTACTTTTAATTTTAGCGGTTTTTACGACTGGATGAGGCTGGGTTCCAAATTTTTGAATAACAACTCCTCTTGAAACTGGCCAGGGTAATTTTCCTTTGTTTAATTCAAACTTTTTTGCCAGCGCTTTTGATTCAGGTGTTAAATTAAATCCTTTAGAATTTTTATCAGACTTATTCTTGTTAGATCTTGCGATAGCCTCCCTTATCAATTTATCAATTTGCTTATCAATTTTTTGACTTTCTTTTTCTTTAGCCAAGATATTTCTTTTATATTTTTTTTCATCGTTTCTAAGGCTAAAAGCTATATTATTAACTTCCTTCTTTTCTAATTCTAAAGTTTTTTGAGTTAATCTGTTTTTTACTAATAATCCTTCTTTAAAGTCTCTTTTATACAGTAGCTCTTTTTTAACTTCCTTAAGTTGACCTGAAATTAATTCTATTTTTTTTGCTTGATTTTTTCTAAACAAAGAATATTGCTTTATATACTGAGTGCGTTTTAATGCCTGAAAAAATGTTTCTGAAGATAGAATAAACATAAGCCTGTTTTTCCCGGATTTAGATTTAAATGATTTTAAGATCATTTCTTTGTAGGCTTCCCTAACTTCAATTAGATCAATTTCTAATTTTTCTATAGATTTAGCGTTTTCTTCTATTTCAGAGTTGAGTAAATTAATTTGCTGATTTGTAAGTTTAATTAATTCTTGTTTCCTTTGAATCTTGTAGCTTAAATTCTCAAGGTCTGAAAAAGCTGCTGCTTTTTTTTGTTTATTGGTAAATAATAGAGCGTTTATTTCCTTTAATTCTTTTTTGATTTCAACTTTTTTTTCTTCTAATCGCTTTTGAGTCGATTTTTGAGAGTGCGCTAATGAAGTGATCATTAAAAAAATCCCAATTAAAAAACTTTGCTTTGAAATTCTAAAAAAACTCATAATTGAATTTTTTTGTATCCTTTCGGGATTTTAAATGGAAAAGAAATTTCTTCATTAATTCTTCTAATTTTTGAATTGAGATTTATTTTCAATTCCTTCTCTTTGTTCTTTGCGTTTATTACAACTCTTTGAGGAATAACGTTGTTGTCAATAACTTTATAATTACTATACTCTATTGTTAAAGAACTCTTTTTATTATCCGTAAAAACCTGTTTTATCAAATTAAACGTAAGGGGCTCAAAATAATACTTGTAATTTAATTTGTTTTTTCTATCGTATGAGCTTAGTATATAGTTTTTGTTTTCTGAACTTTGCCTCAATTTTAAATTATTCAAATTTACGATAGGCTTGCCTGTAATTAAGTTTTCGAAGGATTCTAAAGAAAACTGAAAATTGAGTAATTCTGAAATATAATCATAATTCCCTCTGTAAAATGATTTGTTCAACTTCTCATAAAACACTAAATCGTTTTTGGTGAGTAAGCCTTTAAACAATGGAATTAAAAGTGATCCGCTAATTAAAATTTGCTCTTGTTTTTTTAGCCTTATTGAGACGTTAAACTGATTCGTGGTTCCATTGTTGACAATGGTTGCTTGAGAGCGTAACATTAAAAAGGAAAACCTATTGTTGTTATTCTCTATTTTTTCTTTTAATATTTTTATTGGTATTTTTTTTAAAGCTGTGTTTGAGCTCGTGTTTTTGGTTAAATTACAGCTTGAAATAAACAGAAAAAAGATTATAATTATTCTTCTCATTGCAGCAAGTTAAATTAACTCACTGAAATCTCCAATATTTATAGATTTATAATTGCCGTCATACTTACAATTATTTCCAATCATAGAGTTTTTAAAATCAGCATTTAACACTTGAGTATCTTGGCCAATTATGGAATTCTCGATAATAGAGTTAAAGATTTTTGTTTCTTTATAAATTGAGACATGTGGGCCGACAGTAGAGTTCTCTATGACTACATTATCATCTATAAATACTGGTTCAATAATATTTGAATTAATTAATTTAGCATTAGCTGATACTAACTGTAAATCATCACTACTGTGAAAATTTAACATTTCTTTATTAGAATTAATAGAACTTTTAACATTCCCACAATCAAGCCAAGCTGACACCTTTCCTACTTTAAATATTTTTCCGTCACTCATCATTTTTAATAAGCCATCATTGATTTGATATTCTCCAGAATTCATCAAGTTCTCGTCAATAACTTTTTGAAGTTGCCTTTTTAATTGTGATATTTCTTTAAAATAATAAAGTCCAATAACAGCATAATTAGATACAGGTTCAGTTGGCTTTTCTACTAAAGCCGTGACGTTTCCTTCGCTATTTAATTTTACAACTCCGTAAGCTTCCGGGTTTTCAACTTCTTTTGTCCATATAACAGCATCAGCATTCTTGTCAAAAGTTTCATTAGTTTTTATTAAAGTGTCTGGATAAATTACCAGTGCTTTTCCACTTAAAGATTTCTCAGCGCACATAATTGCGTGGCCAGTTCCCAGCGGATTAAGTTGTCTATATATTGTCGCCTTTGAGTTATAGTTTTTTGCTAATAATTTTAATTCTTGTATTATTTGATCTCCAAAGAAAGATTCATCTCCAACTATAAAAGCCATTTCTTCAATTGGCTCATTTACCAGTTTTACAGCATCTTTAATTAATTGAGCTAGAATACTTTTTCCCGCTATTTTCACTAATGGTTTTGCTGTTGTAAATGTATGAGGCCTTAATCGAGACCCTCTACCTGCCATGGGAATTATTAATTTCATAGTCTTTAATTTATACCTGTACTGCCAAATCCTTTTACGCCTCTTTGTGTCTCTCCTAAAGTATTGCTTAATTCGATTTTTGGCTGTTCATGCTTACAAACTACTAGTTGAGCTATTCTGTCTCCAGAACTGATTATAAATTTGTTTTTTGAAAGATTAATAAGTATTACCCCAATTTCTCCTCTATAATCTGCGTCTATTGTCCCAGGTGAATTTAAAACGGTTATTCCTT
Source organism: Flavobacteriaceae bacterium (assembly GCA_018662905.1). Lineage (GTDB taxonomy): Bacteria > Bacteroidota > Bacteroidia > Flavobacteriales > Flavobacteriaceae > MAG-121220-bin8. The sequence continues at coordinate 8,431 of JABJFE010000046.1, read as the reverse complement.
TTTTAAGAGCTAAACCACTTCTTGGTCTAACTTGAATTTCGTAGCCTTTTGGCAATTCTACGAAAAGACCTGTTTTTACAAGAGTTCTATCTAACGGATCTAAAGTTATTGAAGCTTCAACAAACGCTCTAACGTCCATTCCTGCTGAAAGTTCAGTTTCGTATTCAGGTAGTTTGTTATTTGACTTATTAACTATTTTTAATACCATAATTGATAAAATAGAAATTTTAGCTATTTAAAGCTTCAGCACCACCAACAATTTCTAATATTTCGTTTGTAATTGAAGCCTGTCTTGCCTTGTTGTAAGTAAGCTTAAGCTCGTCTCTAAGCTCAGAAGCATTATCAGTAGCTTTATGCATCGCTGTCATTCTGGCTCCATGTTCACTTGCAAAAGAATCTCTAATTGCTTTAAACAACTGAATCTTTAAAGATTTTGGAATTAACGTATTGGCAATACCCTCTAGAGAAGGTTCAAATATATAATCTAAATTTTCTGATCCTTTATTGTCATTAACGGGTATTGGCAAAAATTGTTCAGATTTAATTATCTGAGTTGCAGCATTTTTAAAAGAGTTGTATATAATTTCTATATGATCGTAGTCATTAGAAATAAAACGATTCATTAATTCTTCTGCAATTTTACCTACGTTTTCATAGTTTAAATTTTCGAAAACTTCACTATCGTTCTGAATAATTGTTTCAGTTTTTGAAAGCGTGTCGTTAATTTTTTTCCCTATTGTTAAAAAATCAATTTGTGAATCTCTGAATTTTTCATTTGATTTAAACACTAGCGCTTCTTTAGCTATGTTAGCGTTAAAAGCACCACACAAACCTCTGTTAGAGCTTATTGCTACAACTAATACTTTGTTTAATTTTCTGTTTTCTGTGTAAGATTTACTTCCGCCTCCACTAACACCGCTAAAGCTTTGCATTAATTCTGAAAGTTTATTAGAATAAGGTCTCATTGCTGTAATAGCGTCTTGAGCTTTTTTTAATTTAGCTGCAGAAACCATTTTCATAGCGCTAGTTATCTGCATTGTTGAGGATACAGACCCTATTCTTATTCTAATTTCTTTAAGATTCGCCATTAATTATTTTATTTAATATGTGGAGCTTAATTCGTCAGCGGCTTTAGTTAAAACACTAATAACTTCATCTGTTAATTTCCCTGACTTAATTGTTTCCATAGTCTTCTTATGCTTTGCATTCAAAAAGTCTATATACTTTCTTTCAAAATCCTTAACCATGTTGACTGGTACTTTTCTAAGTAAATTTTTAGATCCTGCAAAAATTATTGCTACTTGATCTTCAACTGTAAACGGGTCGTTTTGAGCTTGCTTTAATATTTCCACATTTCTCTTTCCTTTTTCAATTACATTTAATGTTGCGTCATCTAAGTCAGAGCCAAATTTTGCAAAAGCCTCTAGTTCTCTAAATTGAGCCTGATCTAGTTTAAGAGTTCCTGAAACTTTTTTCATTGCCTTAATTTGGGCAGATCCACCAACTCTTGAAACAGAAATACCAACATTAATAGCTGGCCTTACACCTGAATTAAAAAGGTTAGATTCTAAAAATATTTGTCCATCTGTAATTGAAATTACATTTGTAGGAATATAAGCAGAAACGTCTCCTGCTTGAGTTTCAATAATTGGTAATGCTGTTAGTGATCCACCTCCTTTTACGATAGGCTTCAAAGAATCAGGTAAATCATTCATGTTTTTTGCAATCTCATCATCTGCAATAACTTTAGAGGATCTTTCTAATAATCTCGAATGCAAATAAAAAACATCCCCAGGATAAGCTTCTCTACCCGGAGGTCTTCGTAACAAAAGTGAAACCTCACGATATGCTACAGCTTGTTTGGATAAATCGTCATAAATAATAAGAGCTGGTCTCCCTGTATCTCTAAAAAACTCTCCAATTGCAGCTCCTGCAAAAGGGGCGTACACCTGCATAGGAGCAGGATCAGAAGCGTTAGCCGCTACAATAGTTGTATAAGCCATAGCTCCTTTGTCTTCAAGAGTTTTTGCAATTCCCGCTACTGTTGATGCTTTTTGACCAATTGCTACGTAAATACAATAGACTGGCTCTCCAGCATCGTAAAACTCTTTCTGATTTAAAATTGTGTCGATACAAACTGTTGTTTTTCCAGTTTGTCTATCTCCAATAACTAATTCTCTTTGTCCACGCCCAACCGGTATCATTGCGTCAATAGATTTTATTCCAGTTTGAAGAGGTTCATTTACTGGTTGTCTAAAAATAACTCCTGGTGCTTTTCTTTCTAGCGGCATTTCATATAATTCCCCTTCAATATTTCCTTTGCCATCAATAGGCTTTCCAAGTGCATTCACCACTCTCCCTACTATTTTCTCTCCAACGTTAATAGAGGCTATTCTTTGTGTTCTTTTAACCGTATCACCTTCACTAATTTCTTTAGAGGGACCTAGCAAAACAACTCCGACATTATCTTCTTCAAGGTTAAGTACAATTCCCTCAAGTCCTGAATCAAAAGAGACTAATTCTCCGTATTGAACATTAGACAATCCGTAAACTCTGGCGATACCATCACCCACTTGAAGGACCGTTCCAACTTCGTCTAATGATGCAGAAGCGTCTAATCCAGTTAATTGTTTTTTTAATATTGCTGAAATTTCAGCAGGTTTGATTTGTGACATAATCTATGATGTTGATAAATTAGTATTTTTTGTAAATTCTTGTTTTATAGTTTTTAATTTATTTTTAAAACTAGCATTGTATTCAATATCTCCCAATCTTAAAACAAACCCTCCAACAAGGCTGTTATCTATTTTATTGTTTAGAATTGTTTTTTTGTTTGTTAATTTAGAGATAACCTCTAATACGTGAGATTTCATTTCTTCATTTAAAGGAACAGCTGTCGTAACTAAGGCTGACTGAATTCCTTTGTGCTCCTTATAAAGTTCAATGAACTTAAATGATATTACTTCTAAAAGAGCAAGTCTGTTGTTTTCTGAAAGCACATTAATTAAACTAATTGACAGTTTGCTAAGATCTTTAAAAATTAAATTAAGAGAACTCAATTTTACACTGTTTTTAATAATCCTGCTTTCTGCTAAAGATTGTAAATTTTCGTTTTCTGAAAATGTATTTAGAACTATTTGCATATCAGAATACATTAACTCTAGATTATCTTTTTCGATAGATTCTAAAATTAATGCTTTAGCATAACGTATTGCAGCTCTGTTTGTTTTCATTTATTTTAATGTAACTTCTTTTACAAGATCTTTAACTAATTTCATTTGAGTTTTATCGTCAGACAGCTTTTCTTTTAAAACTTTCTCTGCAATATCAATTGAAAGCCCGGCTACTTGATTTTTCAAATCCACGATCGCAGCATTTTTTTCATTTTGGATAGTCTCTTGTGCTTGAGAAATAATTTTTTTAGCTTCACTCTTAGCCTCATTTTTAGCCTCATCAATTATCTGCTGTTTAATTTCTCTCGCTTCTTTTAAAAGCAAATCCCTTTCGGATCTAGCTTTTTTCAAAGTCTGCTCATTGTCAGATTGCAGAGAAGCCATTTCTTCTTTGGCTTTTTCAGCTGATAGCAAAGCATTTTTTATTCCTTCTTCTCTTTCATTTACAGCATCTAAAATAGGCTTCCAAGCAAATTTCTTTAGTAAAAAAATTAACAGAATGAATATAATTGTTTGCCAAAAAAACAAACCAATCGAAAATTCAGTTATAAGTTTTTCCATTTTTTTAATTGTTTAAATTATCTTTTCACAGCACGCTTTCAAAAGACAGCTGTGCTGTAAAAAGTTTTGATAATTGACTATAGTGCAAAAAGCGCAGCAAAGCCTATACCTTCAACAAGGGCAGCTAAAATAAGAGCAGCAACTTGAATTTTTCCACTAGCATCGGGCTGACGTCCGATCGCTTCCATAGCTCCCTTTCCTGTTAGTCCGATTCCAATTCCAACTCCGATTACTACTAATCCTCCACCTACGATTACTGGTATTTCCATATTTATATAATTTTAATTAAACATTCTTTTTTAATGATCCTCCTCGGCAACTGCAAATCCAAAATATAATGCTGAAAGCATTGTAAAAATATAAGCTTGTAATAACGCTACTAATATTTCAATAATCGAAATAAAGAACGCTAAACTAAACGATAAACTTGAGCCAACATATCCTTTGAAAATAAACATCAACCCAATTAAACTGTAAAGCACTATGTGACCCGCTTGAATATTAGCATATAATCTAATAAGTAGCGAAAACGGCTTAATAAAAACTCCTAAAAGCTCAATTGGAGCCAATACTATTTTAATTAGGACAGGTACTCCTGGCATCCAGAAAATATGCCCCCAATAGCTTTTATTAGCAGTGAAATTTGTTATTATAAATGTTAGTAGTGCTAAAGAAAATGTAACCGCAATGTTCCCGGTTACATTAACTCCTAAGGGAGTCAACCCTAGCATATTTAAAAACCAAACAAAGAAAAACACCGTCAATAAAAAACTCATGTAATTTTTGTATTTTTTTTCTCCAATATTTGGAATTGCAATTTCATCTCTAATATATAAGATTATAGGCTCAAAAAACCTGCCTAAACCTTTGGAAATGCCTTTGTTTTTAGCAAACGATTTAGCTAATCCTGAAAACAACAAAAACATTAAAATTGCAACAAGCATAATTGTGGCAACATTTTTTGTTATTGAAAAATCAAGAGGCGTTTCGTTTAACGGATGATGATCACTATCGTAATTTAGAACGCCATCTCTATTGGTTTTATATATTTTACTGTCGTGATAATTTAATTTGTAGTAATTTCCATTACTTTCTACAGCTTTTTTCCCGTGTTTTAAAGATGATGACATAAAAACATGAAATCCATTATCATATAAAATTACTGGAAGAGGAATTTCTAAATATACTTTGTCGCCTGTCTCTTGGTCAACCCAAGATGTTAAAGAGAAAGAGTGACTATCTTTTAAATGATGATTTATATATTCTTTTATTTCTGTTTTAAGATCACCACCTTTCTTTGGATCTTTTGACTCATTGTCAATTGGAGCTGCAGAAATTGTTAGCCCAAAAATCAAGGTAAATATTATGATTATAGAATGTTTTAAATTTTTCAACTTAACCTTGCTTATTGAATTAAAAATATGTGCGCAAATGTAAGGTTATTAACTAAAAAACAAAAATTAAGAAAGAAGAAATTTTAAAGAGTTTTAATTTATTTTTTTTAGCTGTTTTATTAAGATGTAAAACGATAAAGCTACTCCAAATAATGTTAAGGAAATTGTAAAAGTTTTATCGTAATTATAACTATTGTCAATATACTTTCCCAAAGAAGCAGAGCAAAAAATTGTAACACCCATTTGGGTTACAAGACCAATAAAAACAATAAAAGGATTACGCTGTTTTTTCAGAATGCGTTTTTTCAGTTGAAGAAAGTGCCTTCATTTTTTTTGCACCCTTCATCGAAATGCTTGCATCAACACTTGCGCCAGATTCCACAGCTAATTTTCCAGCTATTACTTCGCCTTCAATTCTTGCAGAAGATTTTAATGCTAAAATGCCTGATACATCTAAATTACCTTTGATTGTTCCTGCAATATCTGAATTTTCACAAACAATTTTACCGGACACAATTCCTTCTTCTCCAATCACTACTTTTCCAGACGTTGAAATAGTTCCTTCAACTCTTCCGTCAATTCTAAAATCAGCTTGAGAGGTAATGTTACCAACAATTACTGTAGTTTTTTCGATAATATCAATTTTATTTGATTCTCTATTTTGTTGCATCTGCTTATTATTTGATAAATTAAACGCCATATTATTAATTCAAGTCTAAAGTCTTGTAAATCAGTATGTTTTTGTACTGGGAAGACAAAGCTACAAAATTATTTTTTAGTCGTAGCTCAGGAATTTCTTTAGCTATTCTTAGTGCCGTGTTTTCTGCTTTTTCTTTACTTTTAAAATCGTGAATAACTAAAAGCTTGTTTTGATAATCATAAACGTCAAAAGAAACCCTATTTGCGTTTTCAAGATCTGCTTTAATTTTATTATTTATAATTTGAGAATCCATTTTTTCAAAATCCATATTACTAACAACAAATATCAATTTGAAGCCTTTTGAAAGATTTGCTCTCCCAGGTTCTTTCCATTTTCTATTTAGTTTTGAAATGATTTTGTTTAAATCGGCTACTTTTTGATTGTCAGAATATTTTTTTGATAATCCTTTAATAAGCTCATTGTATTTTTTAACACCTTCTAATCTTCCGTAGGATTGTGCTTTTAACAACTCTAACTTAATCAAAATATCATCGCTTTCAATAACATCAATGTTTGAGTTAACTGATTCTATTATTTTTTCAAAATCCTGGTTGTTAAACATCTTTTTCAAACTATCTACAAGAGCCAAAGACTTGTTGTCATCCATCAAAAGGTCTTGGTTCTTTAATAAAATTTTTGCAAACCTTGAAAGTGAGTCGTTTTTTATAATATCGTTTCTTACTTCAATGTATTTTAAATTGCCTTGAGCCTTAAAAGATTTGTAAAGCAAATATTTAGCCTTTGTAGTTCTATTGGAATTAGATTCTTTGGATAAATACTTGTTAATGATTGCCTCTCCCAGATTATAGTTTTTATATTTAACAATATACAACTCTGCCAACTCTAGCTTGGATTTGTTTGAGAGGTTTTTTATACTGTCTTTTTTAGATTGTGTGAAAGGAATGTCTTTGTATAGTTCTAGTAATTGTGCTTCATTTTCTAAAACCAGTTCTTCTGACTGCTCTTCCTTGCTTAGGTTATTGGACAATTCTTTGTTGTTTAAAATTGATTTTTCAGACCTCCAATAAGTATTTCTCTCTCTATTTCCCCAAACCGATTTGAAAGATTCTATTCCAAAAGCCACGATTCTGTCATTATAGAAATAAAAATTAGTTTTCTTAAAAGCTCTTTCTGGGCTTGGCTGGTTTGGTCTGTTGTTATTTAACTTAGGTTCCTTCTCAATATTAATTACTTTCAAAATTTCATCTAGCTTCTTTTTGTCATAACTAGAAAGTCTTATTAAACTATCATAATAAATTAGGTTTTCTTCTAAATCAACAATGTTTTGTATTCCTTTTTTCTGTCTTTCATAAACCCAAAAATCTTTAGATTTTTTATCCAGCACTTTAAGTGTACTGTCTAAATACTTTCCAGCTAATAAAAAATTTGAGTCGTTAAGATTTAATTCTGAAAACTTGATATATGCCTTAGATTTTAACTTTTTATCTGAGGGGTTTTCTTTGATTGCCATATTTAAAAAATCCTTTCCATAATTAATGGAGTCTAAAGAAAAGAGAAGGCTGGAATAGCCATAATATATTTTGTCTAAATAAGGTTTGTTTTCTTCATTTTTAATTAGTTTCAAAAACTCTTTTTTTGAATCTAAAGAATCTGAATATAGAAGAGTTCTAACTTTCGCATTAATAAAAATGTTTCTGTCTATTTTTCTTTTAAAATTTACAATTTGATTAAATGCACTTTTTGCAGAATCAATGTTTTTTTCTCTTTCATACATTTGACCTTCAATGTAAAGAAGTCTTGCTTTATCGTTTTTGTCTTTAGTGTTTTTCGAGGCTCTCTTTAGTGTTTTAAGAGCCTCTTTTTTTTTGTCTAGCTTTAAAAAAGCCATAGATAATACCGAGTTGGCCTCTGCTATAGTTTCTGACTTAATTTTTTTATTCTTTAAAAGATTTTTTAATAATTCAACAGCCGTAGACTCTTGTTCCAAACGAATGTTACACCTTGCTTTCCATATTACCGACTGTTGCCATTCTTGACTATCTATATTTAATATATAAACCTGATTAAAAGCGTCAAGTGCCGGAATATACCTTTGATCCAGATATCTAGCTTTACCCAGCATTAAATAAGCTTCTTGGGTTTTAGGATTATATTGTACTCCACTTATAAGCATGGAATGTTTTTGAATTGCTTTAGCCGCCTTTTCTTCAGCTTTTAGAAAACTTTTATTCTCCAGACCATCAACAGTGATGATTTTATTTGTTAACTCAATAGGTTCTACTGGCAAGATTTCCCAAAAATCTTCTTTATAAGATTTTAAAAAACTGTCTTCTCCTTCTTTAATTGACTCGTTTCCATTAAACAACACGTTGTAGGTAGAAACAACAGAATGAAACTTCTTGTTTAAAGTTTTATTTTTTTGGGTAGAACATCCAAAAAACAGTATTATACTAAGTAATATTATTAATTTTTTCAATCTAGATATCTCAATAATAAAGAAGCTTAATTCTTCTTATTTATCAAAATAAAGAAATTTAATTTTATTAACCCTTAAAATAAGTTTCTAATTCTTTAAGAGTCTCTTTGTTTGTCTTAATGTCTTTAATAAGCTTCCCTTTTTCAAGAAGAGCAATTCTGTCACA
>JABJFE010000031.1 GCA_018662905.1 Flavobacteriaceae bacterium | reverse complement strand
TGGAGTAAGTAATGGAGATGAAGTTATTTCACCAGCTTTTTCAGTAATTATGAATACAGCAGTTACTTTACATTGTGGTGCAATACCTGTTTATGTAGATGTTGATCCTGAGACATATTGTATGTGCCCAAAAGATTTAAAAAAGAAAATTACTCCCAAAACCAAGGCTGTTCAAGTAGTTAGTGTTTACGGACAGTCACCAGAATATGATGAAATCGTGGAAATTTGTAATAACCATAAAATACCAATTATTGAAGATAATGCCGAAACTGTTTTTGGATATTACAAAGATAAAATGGTTGGTACATTTGGAGAATTTTCTAGTATGAGTTTCGAAGATTCTAAACATTTATCATGTGGAGAGGGGGGATTGCTTTTGGGGAATGATGAGAAATTAATGACAAGAGTAAGACAGTTTGCTGGGCAAGGATTTAGAACATTAACTGCTCAGAGTGGAATAGTTAGATTAAATCCAAAAGAATGGCAGAGTCCTGAATTCTTACGTCATGCCCAGATAGGATATAATTATAGAATAACCGAATTCCAAGCTGCAATAGCTCTTGCTCAAATTGAAAACATTAATGAAATTGTCTTTTGGAGAAAAAAATCAGGAAAACTAATAACAGAATTATTAGAGGCAACAGATTTTTTTAAAATTCAGGCGACTCCAGATTATATTGAGCATTCATTTTGGTGTGTAGGAGCAAGATTAAAAAGAGATTTAGAGACATGGTATAAGTTTAGAGATTATTTATTTGAAAAATGTGGAGAAAGGCTTTTTGGAGCATGGCAAGTTCCATATAATGAACCTGTTATGCAAAACGGTGATTTCAGGAGATACTTGGACAGCGAAAACAATAGAATAGAATATTCTAAAGGTCTATGCCCTAATGCCGAGGAAATTCAAAAGGAGATGATGGTTTTTAAAACAAAATATAGAAATAAAGAATCACTTGATAACTTTATTAACGGTCTTGAAAAGACTATAAAAGAATTCAAATAATGAAAATAATTATTCTAGGTAGTAATGGACTAGTTGGAAGAGAAGTTTCAAAATACTTATCCAAAAAACACGATATTATCAAAAGTGATATAGACACTTTAGACTTGAAAAATTCAGAATCAACTGAACTTTTTTTTAAAAAAAACAAAGCAGACGTTTTAATAAATTTATTTGGTAAAAACGAACACATAAGTTCAATCTCAAATAATTTAAAAACTGTAAATAATATAAAAGAAGATGAAATAAGAGATTATTTTGAGGTTAATACAATATTACTTTTTAGAGTTTGTAGATATTTCACTAAATATAATATAGAAGGAAAAGTTTTTAATTTTAGTAGCTTGTATGGACATCACGTTCCAAATCCTAAGTACTATTCTGGTGCACATAAAAGTTTAGGATATTGTTTATCAAAAGCCGCTACAGTTATGTTAACAAAATATTTAGCAGTTCATTTCCCAAGGCATGAGTTTATTGACATTGTACTTGGAGGTGTAAAGAATAATCAAAACAAAGATTTTACTTCAAACTACATTGAGGATATACCAAAAAAAAGAATGTTAAATTCAAGTGAAATAGGACCTGTTATTGAGGGTTTGTTGGAGACAAAATACATAACAGGAACTTCTGTTTTTCTAGATGGCGGAAAAAATTTATATTAAAATGTTAATTTTGGAGTCATAACATTAATAAATAGTTATAAACCTTAAATATGATCTTAAATTTTTAAAATCAAAAAAAAATATGTTTAAAGACTTAAAAAAACCCTACCTAATTTCTGAGATAGGTATTAATCATAATGGCGATATTAATATTGCAAAAAAATTAATTGATGCTTCAAGCGCTACAAATTGGGATTGTGTAAAATTTCAAAAAAGAAACCCTGATGTTTGTGTTCCGGAAAGTCAAAAAAATATTTTAAGAAAGACTCCATGGGGAGAAATTAAATACATTGATTATAAATTTAAAGTTGAATTTGAAATTAATGAGTATAATGAAATAGACTCAATATGTAAAGAAAAAAAAATTGATTGGACTGCAAGTGTCTGGGATTATGATAGTTTAGATTTTTTAACTGGAAACTATCCAGATATTAAGTTTTTAAAAATACCAAGTGCAATAAATGGTTCACACGATTTTTTAGTTGATTGTTGTAAAACAGGATTCCCAATACTTCTAAGTTTAGGGATGTCAGATCTAAAAGATTGCGATGAGATTGTAAATTTATTAAATAAACATTCTAGTGATTTTTGTGTAATGCATACAAATAGCTCATACCCTGCACCAAAT